>JAGODO010000113.1 GCA_017998165.1 Flavobacteriales bacterium
GTTTCGACCATCGGCCTGGAGCCGAAACCACCGCCATACCACCACTGGTACCAGGAAAAGATGCCGTAAAGCGCGGGGGGGAAGAAGGCGATGATCGGCCATGCGAGTGGGCGCTTCTGCCGGTCGGCGACCATCACAGCGAGGCCGATGAACCCGAGGATCACCAAGGGGGACCAGACGAGCCAGCCCTTGCGATAGCTGAAGAGCCCGTCGATGATGTGCGGGTCCGACCAGTTGAAACCTTCGACGCGGTACGAATAGAAAATGAAGTGCCCCGTGGTCGCCTTCCAATAAAGCAGTTGCGGCAGCAAGGGCAGGATCACGGCGGCGATGGCCCATGCCAGGTGCGCGCGGTGCCGGCCCACCAGTTCCCATTTCGATCGCCAGCCCAGCCCGTGCGTCCAGAGCAGCGGGATCACCACGATGATGAAGTCGATCGGCCGGGTGAGCAGGATGAGCCCCAAGGCGAGCCCCAGGCCGATAGCCCTTCGCCGGGAGGGAGCGCGGTGCCATGCGTCCGTTCGTTCGATCACCAGGGCGAACAGGAAGAACAGGTAGGGATGGCTCATGCCGCTGTTCAAGGTGCAATAGAAGAAAACGTTGGTGCCCAGCGCGACAGTGATGAGGGCCAAGGCGGCCGCAGGATCCGCGACATGGCGCAGCAGGAATTTCCGCAGGACCCAGAGGCCCAGGAAGACGAACGCGACGGAGGACAAGGAGACCCCCAACTGATAGGGAGCGGAGTAGCCATCAGCGGGATGCCCGGTCCACGGGCCGTGGCAGTAGGCATGCGCGGCGAAGAAGAGCGGCGCCTCGAAGAGCGCGGTGCCATAGGTGTACTTGATGCAATCGTGGCCCGTCTCCTTCACATGGAAGAGCCCGTAGCTTGACATGTTGTTCGGGTGGAGCACATCGTCCAGATCCGCCACGTAGGCCAGGTCGCGCACATCGCCACGGATAAAGGTGGCGGGGAGGTAGTGATAGTAGGCTTCAGCGTCCCACTCCAGCACGCGCATGGTCCGCCAGAAGCGGATGTCCATGATCTCCTGCACGGCCATGAGCAGGAAGAGCAGGCACGCGATCGCGCTCCACAGGCCGCTCGTCCAGTGCCGCTTGCTGGTGGGGTCCGCCGCGGAGGTCATGCCGCCAAGATCGTTCCCGGGAGGCAGCGCGCCAAGGGTCCGCTGCACGTTGTCATGGGAATTCGTTCAGACCATCCCAGGTCGCGTGTCCCCAGATCTGCCAATAGCGTTCCTTGGTCATGCCATCCCAGCGCAGGATGGTCTGGAGGTACTGGTCCTGTTGGAACTGGTTGAGGTGGACGCCTGCGACAACGGTCACCATGAGCACGAAGCTGGCCACACGGGACCGGTCGATCACCGTTTCCGCGAGCACGGCCATGGGAAGCCCCAGCAGTGCGAGCGGCCCCACCATCGGGCGACAACCGAACCCGCCGCCGTACCACCACGTGGTCCATGAAAAGACGAAGTAGATCGTCAGCGCGAAGTACACGGCGATGGGCCACGCGAACGGCCGCCGGTCGCGTCGTCCGATCATCCATGCCATCCCGACGAACCCGAGGAGCACGAGCGGGGAATAGACGAACCAGCCTTTGCGATAGCTGAAAAGGCCTTCGAGGATATGGGGGGCGCGCAGGTCGAATCCTTCCCCCTCATACGACCAGTACAGCCATTGTCCGGTGGCCGCTTTCCAATACGCGATCTGCGGTAACACGGGCAGAACGGCGAAGACCAGGAGCACGACCGCAAGGACCGCATGCCCGCGGAGCAGCTTCAACTTCCCATCGCACGGCCAGAGCAGCGGTACCAGGGCCACAAGGATGTCCAACGGCCGGATCAGGACGATGAGGCCCAAGGCGATGCCGAGCATCATGGCCTTGCGGACGGACGGCATGCGATACCACGCATCGGTCCGCTCCAGCACCACGGAGAAAAGGAGGAACAGGTAGCTGTGCGGCATACCACTGTCCACGGTGGAGTAGAAGAACAGGTTCGTTCCGAGCCCCAGTATGAGCAGCGCGCAGGCGATGGCCCGATCGTGGGTATACCGGCGCAGGAAGACCGCCAGCACCAGCATGCCCAGCAGGGTGGAGCATACCGCGGAGAGGGAGACCATCAGTTGGTACGGTGCCGAATACCCGTCGGCGATCGCCGGATCGAAGAGGGCGCAGTACGCGTGGGCGAGCAGGAAAAACGGCAACTCCAGGAGCGCCACGCCGCACGTGACCTTCAGCACGTCCCTACCGGTGGAGCCGATCCGGCGAACGCCATGCGCCAGCTGGCCTTCCCCCGGATGCAGCGCAAGGCTGTCGAGCGGCCCGACATAGCCCAGATCGAACGGATCACCGTGGATGATGGTGGCCGGCAGGTAGTGATAGTAGGTTTCGATGTCGTAGTTCAGCGTGCGGTGGCGCTTCCAGTAGCCGATATCGAACACTTCGCTCACCGCCGCCCATGTGAACAGTAAGCAGACCACGGCGGTCCAAGGCCCGGGGATCCGATGGGAAGGGAGAAGACCGGTCACGTTGTGCGGTGCGGCTGCTGGTCCGTGCGGTTACAGGATCGCCCTACTTCGGTGCCTTCCAGTAGATCCACACGCCGATGAGCGCGAAGACCACATTGGGCGTCCATACGGCGATGAAGGGATCGAGGCCGGCGTTGGTCGCGGCCACGTTGCTCAGCTTGCCCAGGAAGATGAACACCAGGATGAGCATCACTCCGAGCACGAGATGCACGCCTGTTCCACCGCGCACCTTCCGGCTGGCGACGCCCACGCCGATCAGCGTGAACACGAACGTCGCGAAGGGTGCGGCAGTGCGCTGGTGCTGCTCCACTTCGTAGTAGGCCGCCGTATTCCCGCCGCGCATCTTCTCCGCTTTGATGAAGGCCGCCAGCTCGTGCCGGTCCAATGCGCCCACGAGCGCCAGTCGTTGGCCGATGTCGCTCGGTTTCAACGCGATCAACGTGTCGATGCGCTCACCGCTGGAAAGTTGTTCAACGCTTCTCGACCTCGGCGGTAATGGCTCTCCGGGCGTCGGCGGGGCGCTGTCCGGCGGAAGGATGCGCAGCTTGTAGTCGAAGAGCTGCCACTTGCCCGTCACCGTGTCGTAGATGGCGCGTTCGGCCTCGAGCTTGGAGCGTATCGCGCCGTTCTCCCAGCGCACGATGCTCATGCGGTTCGCTGTCCGGCTTCGCATATCGATGCTCTCCATGTACACGATCACGTCCTTCTCCACTTCCTTCAACAGGTTCTTGTCGTCCAGGTCGTACGGGTTCCAGATATGCGCCTTCTCGAAAGCGAGCCGCGTGCGGTTGGCCACGGGCAGGAGGAAGACGTTCATGTAGAGCGAGATGGCGGCGAGGAAGGTGGCGGCGATGAAATAGGGACGCACGAAGCGCGGGAAGCTGACGCCGCTGCTGAGCATGGCGATCACCTCGCTGCGCCCGGCCAACCGGCTGGTGAAGAGCAGTACCGCCAGGAAGATGAAGAGCCCGCTGAAGAAGTTGCTGTAGTACAGCACGAAATTCACGTAGTAGTCGATCGCGATCTCCTTCACCGTGGCGTTGCTCTCGGCGAAGTCCTCGGTCTTCTCGCTGATGTCGAACACCACGGCGATGGCCATGATCAGCACCAGCAGGAAGAAGAACGTCCCGAGGAACTGGCGGATGATGTAGCGGTCGAGCGTCTTGAGCACGGGTGTGAAGATCGGGGATGGTCAAGCTTCAAGACACAAGTCCCAAGCTTCAAGTCTCAAGGCCGAAGCTCCGGATTTTTGAAGCTTGAGACTTGTGTCTTGGGTCTTGAAGCTTGGATCATCCCGTGATCCTTGTCTTCACCATCGGCAACAACCTTGCCTTCCACTCGGTGAAGGACCCGTCCAGGATCCTCTCCCGCGCCTCCTTCATCAGCGAAACATAGAACGCGAGGTTGTGCAGGCTGGCGATCTGCAGGCCGAGCATCTCGTTGGTGATGAAGAGGTGCCGGACCAGCGCCTTGCTGTAGGCCCTGTCTACCCAGCAGGTGCCTTCGGGGTCGAGCGGACCGTGGTCATCGGCCCAGCACTTGTTCTTGATCTGCACCACGCCGTTGCGCGTGAAAAGCATGCCGTTCCGACCATTGCGCGTGGGCATCACGCAGTCGAACATGTCGATGCCGAGGGCCATGTTCTCCAGCAGGTTCCACGGGGTGCCCACGCCCATCAGGTAGCGCGGCTTGTCCTTCGGCAGGATGTCGCAGCACAGGTCGGCCATGGCGTACATCTCGTTTTCGGGCTCGCCCACGCTGAGGCCGCCGATCGCGTTGCCGTATGAATCCTGTTTCGCGATGTACTCGCTGCTCTGCTTGCGGAGTTCTGGGAAGGTGCTGCCCTGCACGATGGGAAAGAGCGCCTGCTCATACCCGTATTTCGGTTCTGTGGAATTGAACCGGGCGAAACAGCGGTCCAGCCAGCGGTGCGTGCGGTGCATGCTGTCGGTGGCATAGTTGATATCGCACGGCCACGGCGTACACTCATCGAAGGCCATGATGATGTCCGCGCCGATGCTGCGCTGCGTGTCCATCACGCTTTCCGGGGTGAAGAGGTGTCGGCTGCCGTCGATGTGGCTCTGGAACTTCACGCCCTCCTCGGTGATCTTTCGGATGTCACTGAGCGAATGCACCTGGAAGCCGCCACTATCGGTGAGGATCGGCCTATCCCAGCCATTGAATTTGTGCAGGCCGCCCGCATGTTCCAACACCTCCGTCCCCGGTCGCAGGTACAGGTGGTAGGTATTGCTCAGCATGATCGGCGCACCGATGTCCTCGCGCAGCTCGCGCATGTGAACGGCCTTCACCGCGCCCAGCGTACCCACGGGCATGAACACAGGCGTGGGCACGATGCCGTGGTCCGTGTGCAATTCGCCCGCGCGGGCCTTGCTCTTCGGGTCGGTGGTCAGGATCGAATACTTCATGAAGGGCCGCGAAAGTAGGATCGGTCACGTCGCTGGCATTCGCGACCGGTTTCAGCGTAGCGCAAGGGTCTGGCTATATTTGTCGCCATGAGCACTACGCGTTGGCAGATCTGTCCATGCGGTCGAATACCTCGGCTGTATGCAACAACATCACGGCCCCGTAGCTCAGTTGGTTAGAGCTTCTGCCTTATACGCAGGAAGTCGCAGGTTCGAGCCCTGCCGGGGCTACACCTCATTCCTGTACTCAACAAATGGAACGGGTCGGTAACTCCTGTCAACCGACGACCTGAACTCCTTTCTGAAGTGGATCTTGCAAAATGCTAAGCACCTTGATCATCAAGGGCGATAGCGACTGGTAGGTGTTGTCCTCCGCGTCCAGAACGATCACCGGAAGGTCGTACTTCTTGAAGTTCTGCTGGTACTCGAGGTTCTTGTCGAAGGTCAGTAGCGCTTCGAACCCATTTTCCTTCATAAGCGTCAGGAGTTCGCCGTTCCCCTTGCCATTCCAACCCATATCCCGCACGGTGAATGCCACATGCGGTTGCAGATCCAGCTTCAGGCGCTTGGGCAGGTTCTCGTCAAGCAGCAGCTTCATACAGTTTGCGGATGCGTTCGGGCGTGAACAGCCCGCCGACAAGTTCCAGCACCCCGACCGCCTGCGCTTTCGTCACGCTGGGGAAGTCATCCAGGAACTGGTCGAGGGTGACTCCTTTCTCCAAATGCCATATGAGGGACTCAACCGGCACACGCGTGCCTTTGAAAACGGGTCTTCCACCGAGAACCTCGTTGTTCGTGGTGATCAGATCCTGCGCTTTGTTCGCCATGGCGACCGCAATTTACATCGTGTTGTGGCGGTGCATCGAGGGGCAGGTCCCCCTTCCACGCCCCCGCTGTTCATAACTGCCATGCCCCGCCACCGTGCGCGGAAGGGGTCCCGATAGCTTCGCCCCAACACCCGCGCACGTTGCGGGGCCCTTCGTGTTCGCCCTCATCGCCCCTTACGTCCTCTATACGCTGATCGCGGCGCTGGTCATCTTGGCCTTCTTCCACTTCGTGATCTTCAGCCGGTTGGCCTTCAAACACCCGAAGGTGGAGCCCGACCGGTCGCTGCCCGTGAGCTTGGTGATCTGCGCGCGCAACGAGAGCAACTCCCTCCAGCAGCTCATCCCATTGATGATGGACCAGGACCACCAGGATTTCGAGGTGGTGGTGGTGAACGACCGCAGCGACGACGACACCTGGGAGATCCTGCAGTGGATGAAGCCGAACTACCCGAAGCTGCGGCCCGTGAACATCCAGGCGGACGAGAAGTTCAGCTACGGCAAAAAGATCGCGCTGGGCGTGGGCATCCGCAGCGCGAAGCACCCCCATGTGCTGCTCACCGACGCGGATTGCATGCCCGTGGGCCGCGATTGGGTGAGCACGATGTGCGCGGGGTTCCACAATGGGAAGAAAGTCGTGATCGGGTTCAGTCCCTATGAGAAGACCGGCGGGCTCACCAACCTGGTGGAGCGTTTCGATGGCATGAGCAAAGCGGTGCAGTACATCAGCTTCGCGCAGGCCGGGTTCCCGTACATGGGCGTGGGACGCAACCTCGGCTACACGCAGGACACCTTCCTCGGCGCGAAGGGCTCCCGGAAGCACACGGCGCTCATGAGCGGCGATGATGATCTGTTCATCAATGAGGTCGCGCGCGCGAAGAACACCGCCGCCGTCGCGGATGGCCGTTCGTTCATGACCACGCGCGGCACGCCGGACCTCGCCACATGGATCCGTCGCAAGCGTCGCCATTACACCACGGCGCGGTTCTACCGTTTCGGTCATCAGGTGCTGCTCACGTTGCTGCCGCTCGCGCGGCTGTTGTTGTGGGCGACCGTCATCTACCTGCTCCTCGCCGGCCACGTCATGCAAGCCTTGCTCGGCGTGGCCATCGAACTCCTGGTCTTTTTGCCGATCCGTATGCTGGCGATGCATCGCCTTGGTGCGGGCGGTGTTATTTGGCTCACACTCCCCCTCGAATGGCTGTTCCTACTTTTGGAGCCGGCGCTGTACGTCAGCACGCTCCTGATAAAACCACGGCGATGGAAGTAAGCGAGAACCTCAGCGAGAAGGCCGTCTATGATCTGGCCCTCGTGCGCCGCGCGGTGGACAAGAAGGATCAGAAGGCGTACGCCGAACTGATGTCCCGCTACCGCGATTCGATCTACTTCATGTTGTTGAAGATGATCAACAACAAGGACGACGCGGAGGATCTCACGATCGAGGCCTTCGGCAAGGCCTTCAACCGCCTGCACCAGTACACGCCGAACTACGCGTTCAGCACCTGGCTGTTCAAGATCGCGTCGAACAACTGCATCGATTGGATCCGCAAGCAGAAGAAGAAGCTTCTCAGCATCGACGCGCCGATCGGTACCGATGATGGGGATGAGATGCACATCGAACTGAAGGGTCACGGCCCGGATCCCGCCGATGTCGCCATCCGCAACCAGAAGAACGCGGTGATGCGCGAGGTGGTGGACAAGCTGAAGCCGCGGTACCGCCAGTTGGTGGAACTGCGCTACTACCAGGAGTACAGCTACGAGGAGATCGCCACGGAACTCGATCTGCCGCTCGGCACGGTAAAGGCCCAACTCTTCCGCGCCCGCGAGTTCCTGCAAGGCCTGCTCGATCACCGGAAAGACACCATCTGAGCCACGGGGACACCGGCTTCCAGCCGGTGCTGCACCTCGTCAGTAATGCCACGTTCATAGAGAGCGATCAACGATGGCGGGCCTGGATCTTCTCCTGAGCTACTTCCCTGACCTGTCGCCTGAGCAGCGCGATCGGTTCGCCGCGCTCGGCCCGCTCTATCGCGAATGGAACGAGCGTGTGAATCTCATCTCCCGCAAGGACATCGAGCACCTTTACGAGCGGCACGTGCTGCATTCACTCGGCATCGCCAAGGTGCTCTTGGAGGATGTCACGCTGAGCAAGCCTGCCCTGAGCGAAGCGGAAGGGCCGAAGCGTCGATCATTCATTGATGTAGGCACGGGTGGCGGCTTTCCGCTCATTCCGCTGGCGATCATGTTCCCAGAGAGCACCTTTCACGGCATCGACGGTATCGGCAAGAAGATCATGGCCGTGAACGGCGTGATCGAAGTGCTCGGTCTCACCAACTGCACAGCCGAGAAGGTGCGCAGCGAGGATCACAAGGCCCGCTACGACATCATCATCAGCCGCGCGGTCACCACGCTTCCCGAGTTCATTCGCGCCACCAAGCACTTGGTCACGAAAGGACAAGGACGTATGCTCTACCTGAAGGGCGGCGACATCATGGACGAGATCGCGCCCGTGCGCGACCGCGTGCGCGTGCATCACCTGCGTGAGTTCTTTACCGAGGAGTTCTTCGGGACGAAGAAGGTGGTGGACGTCGCGATGTGACCGGTCGCTTCAGGCTTCTGTCAACTGCGTCCTGCTCAGGTTGAAGTACAGCCCACCGGCGTCCGCGATAAGCTCATCATGCGGTCCGCTCTGAACAACGGTGCCTTTGTCCAGTACGAGGATCCGGTCCGCATTGCGAACTGTACTGAGCCTGTGCGCGATGACGATGCTCGTGCGCCCCTTCATCAACTTGTCGAGGGCGTCCTGCACCAGCTTTTCGCTGGCCGTGTCCAACGCGCTGGTCGCTTCATCGAGTATCAGGATCGCGGGGTCCTTCAGCACCGCCCGTGCGATCGCGATGCGTTGGCGTTGCCCGCCGCTCAATTGGATGCCACGTTCACCCACGACGGTATCGTAGCCCTCCGGGAACGAGGCGATGAACTCGTGCGCGTTGGCCTTGCGAGCGGCGTCCTCGATCTCCGCTTGTGAGGCTCCGGGCTTTCCGTAGGCGATGTTCTCGCGGATGCTTCCTCCGAACAACAGGACCTCCTGCGGCACGACGCTCATGCGATCGCGCAGGGAGCTCAGGTCGTACTCGCGCGCATCGCGGCCATCGATCGTGATGCGGCCTTGGACCGGATCATAGAAGCGGAGGACGAGCGAAGCGATCGTGCTTTTTCCCGCGCCGCTGGGGCCGACCAAGGCCACACGTTCGCCCGGACGCACGCTGAAGTCGACATCATGAAGCACCGGAACATCGGAGCGCGTCGCATAGTGGAAGGCGACATGTTCAAAGTGGATCGCTCCTTCGATGGTCAGGGTTTTCTTCTGTTGGGAAAGGTCGATGGCTTCGCTCTTCTCCTCCTGGATGTCGAGCAGGCGCTCGGTCGCACCGATGGCCTGCAGCAGCGAGGTGACGAGTTCGGGTATGCCGCCGATGCTGGCGCCGATCATGATGGAAAGGCCGATGAAGGAGGTGATGTCGCCGAATTCGAGATCGCCCTGTGCCTTCAAGTGTACCGCCCGCCAGACGATGAAGACCACCACCCCGAACATGCAGAAGATGATGAAGCTCACGAATGCGCCGCGCCAGCGCACGCTCTTGAGCGCCGATGCGCGCACTTTGCGCACGCCCTCGTCGTAGCGTGCCGCTTCCCACGCTTCATTGGCGAAGGCCTTCACGTTCACGATGCCCTGGAGGGTCTCGTCGACGATCACGTTCGTGTCGGCCACCTGATCCTGGACCTGCTTGCCGAGCTTGCGGATGTAGCGTCCGAACACGACGGCCACGAGGGCCACGACGGGGAGGGTGAGCAGCATGGTCAACGTGAGCTGTCCGCTGACATGCACCAGCAGGAACAGGCCTGTCGCGATCACGACGAATTGCCGCAGGAATTCCGCGAGCACCGTGCTGAGGCTTTCCTGCAGCAGCGAAACATCCGCGCTGATGCGGCTGTTGAGTTCTCCCACGCGGCGCTGCGCGAAGAAGGTCATCGGCAGGGTCAGCAGGTGCCTGTAGGTGTCGTTGCGCAGGTCCGCCAGGGCGTGCGCGGTCACATGGCCGAAGGTGAGTATGCGGAGAAAGCCGAAGAGCGCCTGCGCGGCGAAAACCAGGATGAGCAGCTTGGCGATCGAATCGATGTTGGAGAGGTCCGTGATCGGCGCTTCGAGGAAGCCGGTGAGCGCGCGCGCGTCCACCAGTTTGCCGAGCAGAAAAGGGAAAGCCACGCTCAACAGGCTGGTGAAAAGCAGGAAGACCATGCCCAGTGCGTAGATCCACCGGTAGGGCTTCAGGTAGCGGAAAATGCGCAGCGCCTTCCGCAGCGTCGCCTTGTTCAGCTTCGCTTTCGGGGCATCATCTTGCTTGGGCCGTTTCGCCATCCGTTATCGGTGCGCGAAGTAACAGCGGCCGATCGTCACGCCACGGTCAGTCGGGGAACTCAGCCGTGTATCGCCACCATACGGTCAGCGATGTGGTCGAAGAGGTTCCGCAGCGGGCTTTCCACCATCATCTTGATGAAGGGGTTCAGGTCCGCCTCGAACACCTGGTAGGCCTGCGTGGATCCATTGGCCCCATCCAGATGCACATCCAGCGTGAACGGGAAGGGCGACCTGTCGGTGCTTTTCAGGCGAAGATGGTCAGGTGGCGTACCGCCGTCGAGCTGCAGGCCGATCGTGGCGGCACCGGCCACCTTGAACGAGCACGACGTGCCGTCGCTCTTCCAGTCGCTGATGCGGTCTTGGGGCAGCAGTTGCTGGAAGTTGTTCATGTCTTGCAGGAAGGTGTAAACGTCCTGCGCCGGGCGCGCGATCTCCACGTGCTTGCTCTCGATCCTCGTCATCTAGTTCGTCGCCGAAGCCTCCGGCTGGGGTGATGCGCTCGTGCGC
>JAGODO010000392.1 GCA_017998165.1 Flavobacteriales bacterium
TTGTGTGGAAAGCATGCGAATGACGTCACCATCGCCAGACCGACAACCGACAACTGACAACTGACAACCGACAACCGACAACTGTCAACCGAATGCCCTCCGTCATCTGCCCGCTCTCCATCGTTCCGGTACGCAAAGACCCGAGTGACCGCGCCGAGATGACGACCCAGTGGCTTTTCGGCGAAACAGCCGAGGTGCTGGAACGCCAGGAGAAGTGGACGCGCTTGAGTTTCGATCACGACGGGTATGAAGGCTGGGTGGACAACAAGCAGCTCCTGCCCTGCGACACGCCGAACGCCGATCCGGACCTGCGCGTGCTGGACCAGTCCTCCATCGTTGATCTCGGAGAGCGTCAAGTATTGCTGCCTTATGGAGCGGTCTTGCCCTTCTACAAGCAGGGCAGCATCTTGTTCCAAGGGAAGCGGGTTCCGGTGAACGCGCTGGTCAACCACGTTTCCTCCGAGGAGCGCGGCCAACAGATCGAGACCTACATGCACCCCTACCTGGGCGCGCCTTATTTGTGGGGCGGTCGCACGCCTTGCGGCGTGGATTGCAGCGGCTTCACGCAGATGATCTTCATGTTCATGGGGATCTACCTCCCGCGCGATGCCCACCAGCAGGCCGAGGAAGGTGACACTGTTGAACTCATCGACCTGGCTGAGCCGGGCGATCTCGCTTTTTTCGACAATACGGAAGGCCGCATCATCCACGTGGGCATCGTCCTGCCGGACCGGCGGATCGTGCATGCCAGCGGGCGTGTCCGCATCGATGCGCTCGATCAGGAGGGCATCTTCAACGCGGAGGAAAAGCGCTACACGCATCGTTTGCGTACCGTGAAGAGGATCGCCTAGGCTGATCCACCGGCCCGTTCCCCTGCCGGCCGGAACAGTAAACCTCACGGCCTACTTTCCTCCAAGGACCTGTATGTAGCCCGTGTACGTCGCCGATAGGCTGGCGCCGGTGCGGATCAGCTCATAGTAGTATACCCCATCGCTGACCGCATCCCCGTTCGCGTGGTGGCCGTTCCAGCGGATATCCCTACCCACGTAGCTCCACACTTCCTGCCCCCAGCGGTTGTAGATCCGGACAGCCAGGGTGAATCCCTCGGACCCAAGAACCGTGAAGACGTCGTTGTTCCCGTCGCCGTTCGGTGAGATCACGTTCGGGATGATCGGGGAGCAATCGGTCGCGGTGATCACCACCTCGTCGATCATCGGGCAACCACTGGTGTCGAGCGCTTGCACAGAATATGTGCCCTCACTGTTCACTTGGAGCGCAAAGTCGTGCAACCCGGTTGACCACACCGGGTCCGTGAAGGCGGCCGGAACGCTGAGCGTGTAATATCCACCCAGACAGAACGTGGTATCTGGTCCCAAGGAGAAGTCCATAGGCTGTGCGAAGTGGACCACCACGGAAACGGCATCACCCGTGCATGAGGAGAAGAACGGCAAGGCTGTGTAGACACCGCTGTCGTTCACGGTGAAATCCGGGATGATGACCTGCGAGCCGGTGAACGTACCGGTGGGTGTTGTCCAAAGAGCCAACACGCCAGGGGCTGCGACCAACGAGATCACGGCCTCTTGGTCACCACATACGATCGAAGGGGCATCAATACCGGCTTCCACGGGGGGCGCGACCACCACGGGCACGGTCAGCACATCACTGGTACAAGGACCCTCGGCCTGCATCACGAAGAAGGAGGTATCGCTGCTCAGCCCTGTGATGGTGATCGGGCTGCCGGTGAAGAGCGGATCCTGCGCTGATGCATCGCTGTACCAGGTGATCGTGCCACTGCCGTCGGCGGTAACGGTCGCGGTCTCTCCCGCGCAGATCGTGTCGCCTTCGACCACCAGGGGTTCCGCGATGCCGTAGCCGATCACTTGGACCACCTCGCTGGTATCGACACACCCGTTGGCCGCCACCACTTGGAGGTAGTACTCACCTGCGGCAGTGACCACCAGGCTATCGGCGAACACGTTCCCGGGCTGCCAGATGTACACCGCTTGACCCGCTACGCCATGCAGCACCACACTTTCACCGATGCACAGGGCCAATGGCCCCGTCTCCTCGATCTGCGCGGCCACGTCGCTCGCTACTACCGTTATGCTCAGCTCCGTGGTGATGCCGCAGGCCGTACTGGTCACCGAGTAGATACCCGGTTCCGTCACGGTCTGTTGCAGCGCACTGCCGCTGAACGGCGGTGCCCAGACGATGCTGGATGGCGCCGTGGTGACGATCTGGATCAGCGCCTCCGGCTCGTTCAGGCAGAGCACATTGTCCGGCAGTGCGCTCAAGTAGGGCGTGCTGTAACCGGTGAGCAGCGCGACATCGCTGACGAGGGAACACCCCAGCGTGTCCGTCATCGTCAGGTAGTATTCCCCCGGAACGCCGCTCCATAGTTGCTGGCTGTTGTTCGGATCCGGTCCGAAGGGTCCGTACCAGACCAGGTCCGAACCGGGCGTGAGGGTGTACACCAATGCGCTGTCGAACGGGCAGATGATCCCGTCCGGCGGTTCTATGAGCAGCAACGGTCCATCCGGAAAGTTGACAGCAAGCGTCGCCGTGGTATCGAATGCACAGCCGTGCTCGTCGATGGTGGTCGCTTCCACGGAATAGATGTCTTCGTCGGTGGCCCAGACCGTGGTGGTGGTCGCCTCGCCCACATTGCCTCCGGACCACTCGAACTCCGAACAGTTGGGACAGCTCATGGACAGGAGCGTCGAATCACCCACGCACATCGTGGAGTCCCCGGAAAGCGAGAGTCCCACGATCGGCACGGGCCAGGCATCCACCCAGAGCAACCGTTCGATATCGAATTGCAGCGAGTCCCCGCCGCAAACGCCGTTGGTGATGAGCAATTGGATATGGATGAGGTACCAGCCAGAGAGGCCCACATC
>JAGODO010000003.1:0-6604 GCA_017998165.1 Flavobacteriales bacterium
TTTCACGGCCACGCAATAGTTGCCCGCTGCGAGGCCCGCGAAGCCAACGGTGCTTGTGCCATCCAGATCCACTACATCGCCATCGCGTTGCAGGAGTACCGCGCGCGCGGCTACTACTGTGGCCGGCGTCGCGACCGGGCGCATCTCCACGATCACCCAATCCACGATGGCGTTGTTGCCGGTTACACTCAACGTGCTTGAATGGATGGTGGCACCGGGCACGTATCCCGATTCCGCGTATCCCATGGACGTGAACGGCGCAGTGAGCGGGAAGGTGGGAAGTGCGCGCAGGGCATCGGTCATCTGCCCGCCGGAATACGGTCCTTCGAGCAGGACCTTGATCCGCGCCCGTGCGGTGCCATTGATGCGGGCGATGTTGTTCCGATTCGTTCCGTTGTAGGTGGTGAAACTGCCGCCGATCAAGATCTTGCCGTCCGCTTGGACCGCGAGCTTTCGAACGTAGCCGTTGGGTCCCGTACCGAGTTGGAAGCCGGTGTCCAAGCTTCCGTTCGCATTCACCCGGTAGAAGAATGGTTCGATCCCGAACAAGGGTGGACCCGCATCGAACGGGAACTGGACCATCACCAGCACCTTTCCATCGGGCTGAGGCACGACGCCCGTTACGATGATCCCTCCGATCGTGTCCGTATTGAAACTCGCATCCAAGCTTCCTCCGGAATTCAAGCGCGCTATGCCCGGTCTCGGCGTGCCACTGATCGCACTGAATTCACCTGCGATGAGGATCTTGCCGTCCGCTTGACGAGCGATAGCGTGGATCCAATTGGCGCCCGACCCCGGAACGAAGGTCGGATCCAATGTGAAATCGGGATTGATCCGGGTGATCTGGTTGCGGGGCGTGCCATTGTGCATGGTGAATCCGCCGCTGACCAGGATCTTACCATCGGGTTGTAGTTCGAAATCGAATATCACGTTGTTCGTTGAGAACGTGCCGACCGGAATGCTCTGGTCAGTGGTCCCATTCGCATTCAATCGGAGTATCGTCGGTGCCGGATCTTCCAGGACCAGGATCTTGCCATCCGGTTGCACCTGGATCTTCAGGGAGGGACTTAGACCGATGAAATCCGGTACGAATGTGGGATCCAAGCTTCCGTTGGAATTCAGTCGTGCGAGGTGGTTCTGCAGTACCCCGTTGAAGAAGACGAAATGCCCACCCACCAGGATCTTGCCATCGGGTTGCACGGCCATCGCGGTCACCTTATCGTTCGGCCCGGTGCCGATACTGAACGTATTGTCGAACGAGCCATCCGGGTTCAACCGTGCCAGGTAATTGCACGGTGTTCCGTTGTAGCTGGTGAACAGTCCCCCCACCAGGACCTTGCCATCGGCCTGAATGGCCATTGCAAAGACCTGTTGGTTGAGCCCGGTGCCGACGTTGAACGATAGGTCCAGGGTGCCGTCCTGTCCGATGGACCTGCCGACGCAGCAGACCATGAACATTGCGCAAACAAGAAGTCGCGGACGTGCCATGTGGGTGCGTGTCAGCGAAAGGTAGACGGAATGGCCGCAGAAGGTTGCGCCGACCGGAACTCGGATCACCCCGTCCCTGATGACCAACCTCCGGTCCGCCATCTCCGCCAGTTCCTCGTTGTGCGTTACGGTCACGAAGGTCTGGCCGAGATAGCGGGTGGTTTCAACGAGCGCGGTCGGGATCCACTACTTGCCGGTAGTACGCCTCCAACTCCTCTGACACCCTGTCCGCTGAGTAGCGCCGTTCGGCCAGGTCCCGTGCGTTGCGACCGATCATAGCGGCGTATCCCGGATCATGCATACAACGCGACATCAGTCCTATGAGATCACTCGGCGTGCTTGCCAGCAGGATGTCATGGCCATTTCGGCAATCGATGCCGCTCGCACCTTGAGGTGTTGAGATGATCGTCCTCCCCAGTCGCATGCCTTCCAGGATCTTCACCCGGATGCCGCTACCCGACAGCAGCGGCACGACCATGATCCCATGACCGGTCATGAATGCAACGGGGTCGGTGATGCGATCGCCAACGTGCACGGATGAACTGCTCATGGCCTTCAGGTCCGCTGGCATCCCGGTCCCTGCCAAATGGAGTTGCGCGTCGGGCCATGTTTTCTGAAAGGCCGGCCATACGTGCTTCATGAACCAACGCACCCCCTCGCGGTTCGGCAGCCAATCCATGGCGGCCAGGTGGAAGAAGGATGGCGAAAGCTCGTTCACGTTCTGGGGCACCATGCCTGGCAGACCGATCGGGATCGACCGGATATGCGCCGATGGTACCACCGACGCGAACCACTCGGCATCGATGGATGTCACGGACATGATGTGGCCGACCTCACGGCAACGGGCACGTTCGAAGTGCTCTATCCGCTTCGCCTGTAACCGCAGATACCAGCCCATTGGATCACGTCGATCGGCTCCAAGCCCCTGCCAGATCCGATGTTCCACGTTCTGTGCGCGCAGAACGATCGGTGTCCGTGGCGCAGCCCTTCTGACCGCCGGGAGATAGTTCAACAAGAAGATCGACTCGAACTGGATCACATCATAGCGAGCGTCCTTCAAATGCTCGTGGATCAGGCGCTCCATACCGGGATCCCAATGGCGGCTCACGTGGTAGGGATCCGATGAGAACAACAGGTTCCGCAGTCCGCCCGCGATGGAGGTGCTCGTATCCAAGGGCACTGTGCACAGGCGTACACCATGCCGGACTTGTGCTCTTTCCAGGTCTGCGACGCGCAGCTGCTTGGGTGATCGGATCGCGATCTGCGTGACCTCATGCCCTTTGCTATCGAGGAGCTCGGCCAGGTTCGTCATTACCACCGATCCGCCATCGAGCGGAGGCCACGGGATCTTAGGGCAGATCTGTAACAGCCGCAATGCGCTTGTCGTTCAGGATGAATCCGCCTAGTTGCCGTCCTGCTTCCTGAGCACCGTGGTCGTTCAGATGGACGCCATCGAAAAAGTGCTCCGGGCCAAGGTCCAACGCGAACGTGCGCACGCCATGCTCCGTGGCCATTCTTGCGATGATCCTGTTGTAACCGTCGATCAGGTCATTCATCCGAGGCAGGTAGGGATAGAGCATACCTGGCAGCAACAGAGGGACATGGATAGCGATGATGTTCGCGTGGCCCGCGATGAGGCGGCTCTTGACCAACACTTGTTCATAGGCTGCAGAGAACGCTTCGTCAGGCGTACCGTTCTTGGCGTCGTTGGTGCCGATGAGCAGGCTCACGACCCCCGGGCGTGAGGCTTGCAGATGGGCCTGTGACATGTCCATTGAGCGCGCGAGATCGATCGCTCGATATCCCGCGGTCGCGAAGTTCACTGCGTTCCAGTGCTGATCCAGCTCTTTTCGTAGGAACGCGCAACAGGCCTCTGGATAGCCGAGATAGCTACGCGATCCAATGGTGATGCTATCGCCCAGGCTCAATAAGGTTTGCCAGTTCATCGTGCTTGGATCTCAGGAAGGGAAATGCTGTCGGCGACCGTCCGTTCGATGGCTTGGCCGAGGCTGAACGATGCTGTGAACCCCAATGCGCGGATGCGGCTGATGTCCGGCACGCGCGCCAGCGGTTCCATGTACCCTGGGCAGAAGGCGTCCTCTTTGCCCATGTAGTTGATCGTTGAATCCGAACCGGTCAAGGCGATCACTCGTTCTGCCAGGTCGCGCATGGAGAGCTCCTCGGTGCCTCCTATGTTGTAGACGCCGCGATCCTCATTGGCGCCGATCACCAATAACAGGGCCTCCACGGCGTCGCACACATGCATGAACGTCCGGCGCTGAAGACCATCACCATGAACGATCAGTGGCCTTTCGGCGAGGGCCGCCTCAATGAAGCTCGGTAGTACGTGCCCGTATGTCGACTTCTGGCCTGCTCCGATGCAGTTGAAGAATCTCACTTTCTGAGCGCATAGCCCTTCCTTGTCAATGAAGTCGTCCACCAAGTTCTCTTGAGCCAGCTTCGATAGGGCATAGTTCACCGATGGCCCCATCGCCCTCTCCAGAAGGACGACATCGGTTTCCTTGATGGGGTTTGAATTGCGTGTGGATCCGTAGATCGCGGACGAGGATCCCAGTATCACGCGTACGCCACACGTTGAACAGGCTTCAAGCACCTCGCGGGTGGAGAGGATGTTGTTGCGCCATTGTTCCTCCGCGTTATCGATACCGTATTTGATGCCGAGCGTGGAGGCCAGATGCACCACGAGGTCCACAGCGCTGAGCAAAGGGGTGAGCGGCTCATCGCAAAGGTCCATGCGGTGCATGGTCACATCACCAACGCTGGCATTCGGATCCCTTGCTTCGCGGTCGACGATCACAACATCGTGTCCTCGCTCGCACAACACCGTGCTCAAGTGCGAGCCGATGAAGCCATTCCCTCCTGTGATCAGAATGCGCATTGTGACACGACGGCGATGTGATCGAATGTAGGGGGCCTGACCTCAGATCACCCCATCCCTGATCACCAACCTTCTGTCCGCCATCTCCGCCAGTTCCTCGTTGTGCGTCACGATCACGAAGGTCTGGCCGAGCTCTTTCCGCAGGTCGAAGAAGAGCTGATGCAGCTCCTTCGCATGCGCTGAATCGAGGTTGCCGCTGGGCTCATCGGCCAGCACCACGCTGGGGTTGTTGAAGAGCGCGCGCGCCACGGCCATGCGCTGTTGCTCGCCGCCGCTCAGTTGGTTCGGCTTGTGCTCCTTGCGTGCGATCACGTTCAAGCGCGTGAGCAACTCCTCCGCGCGGGGTCGGCATTCGCTCTGGCTCTTCCCGGCGATCAGCCCCGGCATCATCACGTTCTCCAATGCGCTGAACTCCGGCAGCAACTGGTGGAACTGGAACACGAAGCCGATGTGCTCGTTCCGGAAGGCGCTCAACGCGTTCGCTCTCAGACCGGTCACGTTCTGCCCGCTGATGTGGAGGCTGCCGCTGTCCGCGTTCTCCAGGGTGCCGAGGATCTGCAGCAAGGTGGTCTTGCCCGCGCCGCTGGCCCCGACGATGCTCACGATCTCGCCCTTGGCCACATGCAGGTCAACGCCCTTCAGCACCTCCAATGAGCCATAGCGCTTGCGGAGGCCTTTCCCGTCGATCATGGGGTAAAGAAAGAGGTTGTCGGTGGTCAGTTGTCGGTTGTCCGGCTGCCGACGCTGCAATGCCGCAAGAGGAGACTTGTCACGCGTTGGTTCCACCGCGCCCGACAACCGACAACTGACAGCCGACAACAGGGTTCGTTTTCACTGGAAGCACTGCCATCTACATTCGCACCCGTTCCGAACAAGCCAAGACCATGAACCTCCACGAGTACCAAGGCAAGAGCATCCTCCAGAAATTCGGCGTTGTCGTGCAACGAGGCCTGGTGGCCTACAATGCCGATGAAGCCGTTGACGCCGCCAAACGATTGAGCGCCGAGACCGGCACGAAGTGGTGGGTGATCAAAGCCCAGATCCATGCGGGTGGCCGTGGCAAGGGCGGTGGCGTGAAGCTGGCCAAGAACTACGACGAGGTGCGCGAGAAGAGCGATGCCATCATCGGCATGATGCTCAAAAGCCCGCAGACGCCGCCGCAAGGGAAGAAGGTGCATAAGGTGCTCATCGCGGAGGATGTGTACTACCCCGGTGCCAGCGAAACGAAGGAGTACTACATGAGCGTGTTGCTCGATCGCGCCAGCGGCAAGAACGTGATCGTTTACAGCACCGAGGGCGGCATGGACATCGAGGAAGTGGCCGAGCATCATCCTGACAAGATCCAGAAGGAGTTCGTGGATCCGCGCGTCGGCTTGCGTCCGTTCCAGTGCAACAAGATCGCGACCGCGCTCGGCGTTGCCGGTGTGGCCAAGAAGAGCATGGTGAAGTTCATCGCCGATCTCTACCGCGCCTACGAAGGCTGCGATGCCGCCATGTTCGAGATCAACCCGGTGCTGAAGACCAGCGACGACAAGGTGATCGCCGTGGACGCCAAGGTGCGCCTCGATGGCAATGCGCTCTACCGCCATCCGGACTACGCGGAAATGCGCGACAAGACCGAAGAGGACCCCATCGAAGTGGAAGCCGGCGAAGCGGGCCTCAATTACGTGAAGCTCGACGGCAACGTTGGCTGCATGGTGAACGGTGCCGGTCTGGCCATGGCCACGATGGACATCATCCAGCTCAGCGGCGGACAGCCAGCGAACTTCCTCGACGTTGGCGGCACGGCCGATGCGGCCCGCGTGGAGAAAGGCTTCCGCATCATCCTGAAGGATCCCAGCGTGAAGGCGATCCTGGTGAACATCTTCGGTGGCATCGTGCGCTGCGACCGCGTGGCGCAAGGCGTGATCGATGCCTACCAGAGCATCGGCGACATCAAGGTGCCGATCATCGTGCGCCTGCAAGGCACCAACGCGGTGGAGGCGAAGGAGCTGATCGACAAGAGCGGATTGAAGGTGCTGAGCGCGGTGGCGCTGCAGGAAGCGGCGGACCGGGTGAAGGAGGTGCTCAAGTAAGCGCGGCCGGGGCCAGAACCTTCTCGTACGCCCTACGCGCACTGCCACGGAAATACACCTCGCCGCAATACGTGTAGCCGAGCTTCTCCAGGATCCGCAGCATCGGGGTGTTGTCGAAGTTGGTGTCCACCTTGATGCTCGG
>JAGODO010000003.1:6704-39641 GCA_017998165.1 Flavobacteriales bacterium
GAACCTTCTCGTACGCCCTACGCGCACTGCCACGGAAATACACCTCGCCGCAATACGTGTAGCCGAGCTTCTCCAGGATCCGCAGCATCGGGGTGTTGTCGAAGTTGGTGTCCACCTTGATGCTCGGAACGCCCCGTTCCCGGCAAAGGTCTTCGGCCATGCGGAAGAACACCGTGCCGATCCCTTGGCCAGCGGCCTTCGGTGAGACGGCCACGCGATGCAACACGAGGTAAGCTCCATTCGTCAGCCACCTGCCTTCAATGCCTTCGTAGGCCGGCTCCGGTTCAAAAATGACGGCCGCATACAGCAACAGTTCCCCGTTCTCTTCCAGCACATAGGCATAGCCTTGCTCCAGGTCATCCTCCAATGTACCAGGTTTCGGGTAACCGTCCTGCCACTGCCGGCTGCCGTCCAGCCGGCGCTGTTCGATGGCGTGCTGGATGATCTCCCAGATCGCGGGCAGCTCTGCTCGTTCAGCCTTCCTCAGTACCATGCTCTTGATCCGGCCGCCAAGCTATCAGCCCCCACCATGGCCACCGCTACCTTGCCGCCATGAACCTCTTGCTCCTGCACGGTGCCTTGGGAAGCGCCCGCCAACTGAAGCCGCTGCAAGAGCGTATGGGCGGCATAACCATCGACCTCGCCGGGCATGGTGGCCGAGAGATCCCCGAAGGCGGACTGACATTCGATCACTTCCTCGCCGACATCGATCGTGCGTTCACCGAGCACAAATGGAAGAGCGCCCACCTCTTCGGCTACAGCATGGGTGGCTATGCGGCGCTGCTCTACGCGGCGAAGCATCCGGAGCGGGTGGAGAGCGTAGTGACCATAGGCACCAAGTTGCTGTGGACGGATGACGGCTTGCAGAAGGAATTGCGCAAGCTCGATCCGGATATGATGGAGGCCAAGGTGCCGGCGTTCGCGAGCGCATTGGCCGAAGTGCATGGTCCTGATCGTTGGCGGGATGTGGTACACGCCATCGCGAAGAGCATGAGCGAGTTGGCCGCGTCACCACTATTGGGCCAAGAGGTCTGTGATCGTATACAATGCCATGTGCTGCTTTGCGTCGGAGATGGTGATACCACCGCCGTTCCGCACGACACGCGCATTTTCTGCAGTGGGCTGAAGCGAGCGAATGTGGAGGTGTTGCGCAACACGCGCCATCCCTTCGAGGAGGTGGACCTGAACGCGCTGGAAAAAGTGCTGGAAGGTTTCTGGGGACTCGCTCGCTGAGGTCTGCCTGGAGGTGAGAGGTGTTACCTGCCGATCACCACATAGTACTTCCGTGCCTCCGGTTCCACGGCCGTCACCTCTTCCCGCAGGATCCGATACGCCACTTGCTTCTTCGCTTTGCGGCTCCAGCGCTTGGCCGTTATCGTTGCGTGCTTGGTCGCGTTCTCGTAGATCTCTCCCGTGCTGTATGTGCCGATGCGCACCGTATCGCCGGGTGCAATGGTGTGGTTGCTGTTCTGCATGGCGGGCGAAGGATGCTTCGCCAGTGCGTCCATCCGGCAAGTGTACTTGCTGGCGTTCACCACGAACACTTCGGTGCTGAACATGCGTTGCTCTTTCACCTCTTCCTGCTTGATGGGCTGTGCCACCTGCGGCGCGGGCATTACGCGTACATCCGGTCGGGTGATCGGGCCTTCATTGTCCTGTCCCTGTTCGGTGAAGCCGGTCTGCACGCCGTTCGCATCGAAGGTGGTGGTGCTGCGATACCACTGGATGCCTCCATCCGGTGCGTCACTCACTTCGGCCTTGCTGATCCCACCGCTCGAGTGGTAGCTGAAGTCCACGCTCGCATGTCCGCCGATCTTGCGCGTCTGGTGGTTGATCAGCTCCCGACCATCCCTGGCGAACGCCTGGCTCCGGCCCCAGCGATCGTCGATATCCATCCACTCCTTGGTGCTCAACTGGCCCGTGGTGAAGTAGTGCAGCACCACGCGGCCGCTGTCCGTGTTCACGATCTTCTCACGGCCTTGGGCATGGATGAAGGTGAAAGGCATGAAGAAACAGAGTGCGGTGGGGAGGCGCATGGCGGCTCGAAGGTGCCAAACATCAGGCCAGCTACTTTAGGGCGGTTATGGGTGCATTGCGTTGGATCATCCTCTGGGGCCTGCTGGTGCTGGCATTGATGGCTCGCGGCCAGGACCGATTGACACTGTTGGACATCAAGCACGGCGATACGCTCCGGCTCGACCCCGCACGCGTGCTGGAGGTGAGGTCCGACAGCCTCTGGCTCCATGGCGGCCTGGCTTCCTGGGACACCGAACAACTCTTCGTCCGTATGAAACGATACCGCGGCCAGCACCTTGTGGACACACTTGTCGCGGTGCCCAAGGTGGACGTGCGTGAGCTGGTGTCCTGTCAGCTGAAGGATGTGCTCGCGTGCGCCACGTACGATGAGCGAGCGGACCGTCGTGAGGTGTACATCAACAAAGGCACGGCCGCAGCGGTTCTCGCTGGCAGCCTTCTCTTCCTCTTCGGCAATAAGGAGACCGCCGTGCTGGGTGGTATCGTCGCGGTCGGAGGCACCGTTGTTTTCTATGGCGGTGGGCATCTGTTGGCCAACCGGGACAGGAAGCGGTTCCGGATCGGCAAGCGTTGGAAGTTGCTCTAGCGCTCGTGTTACGCGCTTTCTCCCCATTTTCACCCCGTGACCAAGAAGATCCAAAAGCTCCTCGTTGCCAACCGCGGCGAGATCGCTCTGCGCGTGATGCGCTCCGCCAAGGAGATGGGCATCAGTACGGTGGCCGTATACAGTGAGGCCGACCGTCATGCGCCGTTCGTCCGGTTCGCCGATGAAGCCGTATGCATCGGCCCCGCGCCGAGCAAGGAGAGCTACCTCGTGTTCGACAGGATCATCAAGGTTTGCACCGACTTGAAAGTGGATGCGGTCCACCCCGGCTACGGCTTCCTCAGCGAGAACGGCGATTTCTGCCGCGCGCTGGAAAAGGCGGGTGTCACCTTCGTCGGGCCCTCCCCCCACGCCATGAAGGTGATGGGCGACAAGCTCGCGGCCAAGGAGGCGGTGAAGAACCACGGAGTTCCGCTCGTGCCCGGTACCGAAGGCGCTGTGAGCGGGTTGGAGGAAGCGGTGAACGTGGCGAAGACCATCACGTTCCCGATCCTGATCAAAGCCGCAGCAGGTGGCGGAGGGAAAGGGATGCGCATCGTGGAGAAGGAGAGTGAACTGAAGGAGGGGCTGGAGCGCGCGATCAGCGAAGCGCAGAACGCCTTCGGCGATGGCAGCGTGTTCATCGAGAAGTACGTTGCCGGGCCACGGCACATCGAAGTGCAGATCATGGCCGATACGCACGGCAACACGCTCTACCTCTTCGAGCGCGAGTGCAGCGTGCAACGCCGACACCAGAAGGTGGTGGAGGAAGCGCCTTCAGCGGTGCTCACGCCTGAACTGCGCAAGCGTATGGGCGAAGCTGCCGTGGCCGTGGCCAGAAGTGTTGACTACACCGGGGCCGGCACGGTCGAGTTCCTGCTGGATGAGAAGAACAACTTCTACTTCATGGAGATGAACACGCGTCTCCAGGTGGAACATCCCGTTACCGAGATGATCACCGGCCTGGACCTCGTGAAGCTCCAGATCCGCGTGGCGGAAGGGGAGAAGCTCCCCATGAAGCAGGAGGATCTGCGGATCAACGGGCACGCGATCGAGATCCGGGTGTATGCCGAAGACCCCGCCAACAACTTCCTGCCGGATATCGGCACGCTCACCACTTATCGTCCGCCACAAGGGCCCGGTGTGCGTGTGGACGACGGCTTCGAGGAGGGCATGACCATCCCCATCCACTATGATCCGATGATCGCGAAGCTCATCACCCATGGTGCCACACGCGAGGAGGCCATCGGGCGGATGGAGCGTGCCATCGACGATTATGCCATTGCCGGTGTGGAGACCACCTTGCCGTTCTGCCGCTTCACCATGGGGCATCCCGCCTTCCGGAGCGGGAAGTATGACACGCATTTCGTCCGGGACCACTTCAAGCCGGAATACCTGCTGGGCACGGATGCCGGGGAGATCGCGGTGGCCGCGTTGGTTGCCGGGCACCTCGCTGCCGAGACCGGCCGGAAACCCGCGCCAGTGGCCGCTGGGAGCGGGCATTTGTCCGCTTGGAAACTGAACCGCCGCTGAGCCGTTGAACAGGGGCAATGCGCGTCCGGTACGTGCGTTGCTAACTTCGGTCTCGGAACAACGGCGGACATGCCCTTCCTCAAGCATACGTTGCTCATCCTGTTGGTCGCGGTCGCGCTACCCGCCCTGGCCCAGGAAGAGCAGTTGACGCCGGTGGTGATCACCGGGGAGGATACCGTGCCCATGTACGAGCTGCCTGATGTGGTGGTGGAGGCCATGATGAGCCCCAAGACACGCAAGCAGTCCGCCCGCATCGACAAACTGACGCGGAACGTGCAGAAGGTGTTCCCCTATGCGCTGACCACGGCCAAGTTGCTGGACCAGTATGACCATGACCTCGCGTCCATCCAGAAGGAGAGCGACCGCAAACTCTACCTGAAGCTCGCCGAGGCAGAACTGAAGGCCGAGTTCAGCGAGGAACTCAAGAACATGACCCAGAGCCAGGGCCGGCTGCTCATCAAGCTGATCGACCGCGAGACCGGGCACACGAGCTATGACCTGGTAAAGCGGTTGCGTGGCTCCTTCGAGGCCTGGGTTTGGCAGGGCGTGGCGAAGCTCTTCGGTAACGACCTGAAGTCGGATTATGATCCGTATGGTGATGATGTGCTGGTGGAGAGCATCGTGCGCCGCATCGAGAACCGGGAGCTGACATGCACGCCCCGGCCGCCCAGGACGGAAAAGGCCATCGCCCGGCTGGAGAAGCGCAAAGAGCGGCTCTACAAGCGGTACGGGCTGGAGCATTCGCCTACGAGTCAGCTTCCCTGAGATCTTCGTCGGGCCAGATGCTCTACCGCGAGCGCGGCCGCCGCGCCCGCCGCATAGCAGAGCAGGTCGCCCCATTGGAAGGTGTCGCCGAGCACCAAACGGACCCACAGCCGGTCCTCCCATCCCAAGCGATGTATGAGTTTGGCCGCTTGCGTGAGTTCCACGACGCATGCGAACAGCAGCACCGCGAGTGCCAGGGGCACCGGACGTACGGGCGCCACGGCCGAAACGGCGAAGAACAGCAGCATCACCACGAGCACATCCCCGAGGTAGGGCCGCACGAACCCGTCACGCACGAAGAACGCGATGAACGATTCGATGATGAACAGCAACAAGGCCAACGCCGCCCAACGGGGGTGGAAACGCATCGCGACGATGAACGCGGCCGATCCGGAAAAAGTACCGCCGGGGGCGTTCAGATCACGCGGGACATCACGTAGTCGTCCATCACATAGCCGTGCCCGATGTCGATGACCTCCTCGCGCGCGATGCGGAAACCGTGGCGTTCGTAAAAGTCGATGGCCTTATTGCGCTTGTTCACGTTCAGTTCCACGAGCTTGTCATGCTGCCGCCCGGCATACTGGAGCACATGCGCCAGGAGTTCGTGCCCCGCGCCCGTCCCCTGTGCTGACGGCCGCACATAGAGCTTGTTCAGGTGCGTCACCGTGCTCCGCGCGTGATGCGGTGTGCAACTGGCGAACCCCACCGGTATACCGTCCAGTTCGAGCACGAAGAATTGCTGGTTCTTTTTCGTCATCGCCTCGTTGAGCGCCTCCACGCTGTAGAGCAGTTGCAGCATGTATTCGAGCTGCTCGACGGAAAGGATGGCGGGGTAGTAGGCGTGCGGCCACGTTTCCTGCGCGATCGACCGGATCGCGGGGATGTCCTCGGTGCCGGCGGGACGGATCATGTGCGTGAGAACGCGGGGGCGACCACCAGATCCTTGCTGCCCGGGGTATGCACATAGAACCCTTCTCCGCTCTTCACGCCCATCTTGCCCGCTGTCACCATCTGCACCAGCAGGGGGCACGGCGCGTATTTCGGGTTGCCGAAGCCCTCGTGCAGCACGCGCAGGATGGCCAGGCAGGTATCCAGCCCGATGAAATCAGCGAGTTGCAACGGGCCCATGGGATGAGCCATGCCCAGCTTCATCACCGTATCGATCTCGGCCACGCCGCCCACGCCCTGGAAGAGCGTTTCGATGGCCTCGTTGATCATCGGCATCAGGATGCGGTTCGCCACGAAGCCGGCGTAGTCGTTCACCTCCACGGGGGCCTTGCCGATGGCCGCGCTCAGCTCCATCACGGTCCTTGTCACCGCGTCGCTGGTATTGTAACCACGGATCACCTCCACCAGCTTCATCACCGGTACGGGGTTCATGAAGTGCATGCCGATCACCTGCTCCGGACGACCGGTAACGGCCGCGATCCGCGTGATGCTGATGCTGCTCGTGTTCGTGGCCAGGATGCAACCCGCCGGGGCATTCGCATCGATGTCCTTGAAGATCTTCAGCTTCAGATCGATGTTCTCCGTGGCGGCCTCCACGACCAGTTCCGCCTTCTTCACACCGACGGCCATGTCCGTGGCGGTCGTGATGTTCGCCAGCGCGCGCGTCTTCTGTTCTTCCGTGAGCGTGCCTTTGGTCACCTGCCGGTCCAGGTTCTTGCCGATGGTGCCGAGTGCCTTGTCCAGCCGATCCTGTGCGATGTCGATGAGGGTGACGGCATGCCCGCTCTGGGCGAATACGTGGGCAATGCCGTTGCCCATCTGGCCGGCACCGATGACGGAGATGTTCATGGGTGGCGAATGTACCGGCGGACAAGCTTCAAGACCCAAGGCTCAAGCTTCAAGGCAAAAACTCAAGACCAAGTCCAAGACCTGGGCTTCAAGCTTCGAGGTGCAATGGATGTGTCTGGCCCATTTTGGAACTTGAGCCTTGGAACTTGAGCCTTGAAGCTTCTCTACTTCCCGTCCCCCTTCAACACGATGAGCGCGGTGTACGCCAGGATCTTCAGGTCCACGGCCAGGCTCATGTTCTCGATGTAGAGGATGTCGTACTTCAGCCGCCGGAGCATCTGCTCCACGTTCTCGGCGTAGCCGAATTTCACCTGGCCCCAGCTGGTGATGCCGGGGCGCACCTTGTGCAGGTGCCTGTAGTGTGGGGCCACCTTCGTGATCTCATCGATGAAGTGCTGACGCTCTGGCCGCGGACCCACCAGGCTCATGTCGCCCTTGAGCACATTCCAGAACTGGGGCAGTTCATCCATCCGGATGCGACGCAACCAACGGCCGATGGGCGTGATCCGGGGATCGGAGGAGTGGCTCAGCTGAGGGCCGCGGCTCTCCGCATTGTGTACCATGCTCCTGAACTTCACGATGTGGAAAGGACGCCCGTTCAGGCCGATGCGCTCCTGGCGGAAGAACACCGGTCCCTTCGAACTCAACTTCACGAACAGGGCGATGAGGGCCATCGGAACGAAAAGCACCATCAGCGCGGTGAGGCTGAACGTGATGTCGAACGCCCGCTTCAGTGCGAACTGCCACGCCGGCATGATCTGCGGGTTCACTTCGATCAGCGGCGCACCGAAGATGCTCGTCATCTTCACGCTGCCGCTGAGGATGTCGTACATGTCAGGAATGATCTTGATGCGCACCTGCGTGCCCTCCAATTCGTTGATGATCCGGCTGATGTGCTCGTGCTCCCCGCTCTCTACGGCGATGATCGCTTCCTCCACCTGGTGTTCGGCGATGAGCGGTCGCAGTTCGTCCCACTTGCCCAGTCGCTTCAGCCCTACGCCCGTGAGCTGTTGGTCACCGCCGTTCACGCTCACGAAGCCGATGAACCGGTTGCCCGGGCTTTTGGGCATGCCTTCGATCTCCTGGTGGATCGCCACAGCGCGCTCGTTGCCGCCCACCAGCAGGGTGTTGAACCCGATCTCCCGGCCATGCACACGCCGGACCGTACGGCTGGTGAGAATGAAGCGCAGCATGAAATTCAGCAGGAAGTGCAGCCCGAACAGCACGCCGAACGAGCGGTAGTAGTAGCGGAAATTCGCCACCGTGTCGTCCAGCAGCAGCACGAAGAAGATCACCAGCGTACCGATGAAGGAGATGAGCAGCGTTTGCCCGAGCTCCTTGATCCGGAAGCGGCGCAGGATGTCCGTGTAGCCTCCGATCACCACATACAGGCCGCACCAGAAGACAGGGATGAGCACCAGGCCGGACCAGTAGTTCGTGTCGAACGCAACGGGCACGCTGTAGTGGAACTTGGCCGGCTCCATGTACAGCTTGCGGAAGAGGTAGAAGAGCGTCCAAGCCACGGCCGCGGAGACCAGGTCGGCCACCACGTACTTGGCTACTTGGGCACGCTTGTTCATACCGCTCAATGATGTACCGTCATGTTGTCCAGGATGATCCGCGCGGTTTCCGCGCCTTCGAGTTGAGCCTCGATGTAGAACTGTCTGTTCACCGTACCGCCCGTCCCCCAAGCCGTGGAAAGGTCGATGTACATGTGTTTCCAGGGCTGCCCGCTACCGGTCGCGCCGGTCGGGTTCACCACCACGTAAGGCACCGTGTTGGCCTGCCCATTGTCATACTTCACGCCCACCACGAAGCGTGTATCACTCTTATGGTCGAACTCCAGGAACGTTGGGGTGGTGCCGTTCGGGAAGCCGGGAGTCTCCGTTGTAACGGCCCTGAATTGGGCATGTGCCGAGTCCAGCAGGATCGCCGCCGATCGCTGGCCCCGGATCACGTCGTCCGGATCGGTTACGAATTCCATGTCCAATCCGAAATCGCTGAAATCGAACAGGAAGCCCGAAGACTCGAATCCCTCTTCCCATAGTGGCTCTGCATACCACTTGAACTCCGGCCGAACAGTGACCTCCTGGCCCAACGTCAGGTCCACATCCTGGGACCAAGTGGCATAGAACGGATACTGGATGCGATCCTGGGTGATGCCGTTGCGCCGCACCCCGGCCACGATCTTGATGTTCGTGCTTCCTTCGGACAGCACCGGGATCCTGCGGTTCTCCTGCCAGACCCCGATGGCCTCGTCGTTCGCGTACACCCACATGTCCGTGATCGCCGAGGGCACCACCTCGGAACCATCGGCCGTGCGGGCCTTGGGTTCAAGGATGCGCACGAACGAAGGCGTGCTGCCATCCTTTTCACAGGAGGACAGCAACACAAACAGCAGCGGGGCGCACCGCACCGCCGACAAGCGAAGGGCGCGTAACGTCATTCCGTGACCTATGGAACGCGCGTGCCGCACCGATCAGTGTGGGGTTGAGAGGTTCATCGTTGACATGGCCTCCAGCACCCGGTGCGCGGTCTCCAACGCGGCGAGACCATCGCCGATCGGGACTTCCGGAGTGCGGTCCTCCTGGCAGGCCCGCGCGAAGGAGCGGAGTTCCTCGCGTATGGCGTTCACGGCCGGGATCTCCGGCTTGTCGAACGCGATCTCCCGATGCCCGCGGCCATGGCCCAGATCGATACTCACCGCGAAAGGGTCGGGCTTCTCCACGGGCCGCATGCGCACGATCTCCGTCTTCTTGTCCAACATGTCCACGCTGATGTAGGCGTCCCGCTGGAAGAAGCGGCTCTTGCGCATGTTCTTCAAGCTGATCCGGCTGGCCGTCAAGTTGGCCACGCAGCCGCCTTCGAACTCGATGCGCGCATTGGCGATGTCCGGCGTATCGCTCACCACGGCCACGCCGCTCGCGCTGATCCGCGAAACGGGCCGCCCCACCACATGCAGCACGATATCGATGTCGTGGATCATCAGGTCGAGCACGACGCTCACATCCGTCCCGCGCGGGTTCCATTGGGCCAGCCGATGCGTCTCGATGAACATGGGCTGGTGGAAGGAGGGAAGGGCCGCGCGGAGTGCCGGGTTGAACCGCTCCACATGGCCCACCTGCACCTTCAAGCCCGAGCGTGCGGCGATCGAGGCCAGTTCGCGCCCTTCTTCCAATGTATGCGTCAGCGGCTTTTCGATGAAGACATGGCGGCCGGCCTCCAGCGCTGCTTTGGCGCATGCATGGTGCGCAAGGGTAGGGGTTACCACGTCCACCAGGTCAGCTTCAGCGATCAGCGCCTCCGAACTGGTGAACACAGGGATGCCGAACTCCGCCGCCACCGCATCGCGCTTCTCCGGGTGAGGGTCATAGATGCCCACGACCTGCAGTTCGCTCACTTCCAAGGCCTGTTGGACATGGATCCGCCCCAAGTGGCCGGCGCCCAGCACGCCGATGCGAAGTCGTTTTTCCATGAAAGGCGTGCAAAAGTAGACGGATGAGCTTTTCAAGCTGCCCAGCCCTGCGGATAGCTTCGCGCTCAGCTGCGCATGGGCTTGTTCCCGATCCCATGGCCAGCCCCTACTATGTCCCGACCTGCAGATGATTACCGCCACCAAGGCATGCGCAAGCAACTGGTGGATGAACTGAAACGGAAGCGCATCTCGGACCTCGCCGTCCTTCAGGCCATCGGCACCATTCCGAGGCACCTTTTCATCGACGATAGCGCCTTCCTGCGGCTGGCCTACGCCGACCAAGCGTTCCCCATCGCCTGTGGCCAGACCATCTCCCAGCCCTACACCGTGGGGTTCCAAACCCAATTGCTGCAGGTCAGCAAGGGTGATAAGGTGCTGGAGATCGGCACGGGGAGCGGTTATCAGACCGCTGTCCTTTGCGCGCTCGGTGCGAAGGTGTTCAGCATAGAGCGCCATCGGCCGTTGCACCTGGCCACCAAACAACGACTGGAGAAGTTGGGCTACCGGGCCAATCTTAGCTATGGGGATGGGTACAAGGGACTCCCCACGCACGCACCGTTCGACCGCATCATCGTCACCTGCGGGGCGCCCGAATTGCCCGCTGACCTGCCCGATCAGCTCAAGGTTGGTGGAATACTGGTCATTCCGATCGGATCCGATGGTCGGCAGGTGATGTGTACGTTGATCCGTACCGCATCAGATTCCTTTGAACGTCAGGAACATGGAGGCTTCAGCTTCGTGCCCATGCTGGCGCACAAAGCTGACGGATGACGTTGTTCATTCCAACTATCCCATTACTTTCGCCGCGCCTTTCAGGGCGACCAGTGCGCCGAAGATGACGACGAACGAAGGCTTCCCCCCATCCACAGTTACTTGTGCATATGTCTGGGGAATGTTCATAAGTTTGCCGCCGCCTTCGGGTACTTTCGACCGGTCAAAGGCGCTTTCAACAACGCAAAAACACGTCAAACCAAAACGTTCAACATGAAGAAGACTGTACTGTTCGCCGCAGCGATCTTCACCGTATCAGCTGTGTCCGCCCAAACGGGTGAGATTACCAGCGCGAAAGGTGAGAACTGGCTGTCTCAGGACGGGGATTGGGGCCTCACGTTCGATGCCCAACCGCTTCTGAACTATGCCGGCAATTTGTTCAACAACGGCACCAACAACAACACCATTGCCCTGAACTCGCTTTGGGGTCCTGGTTCCACTTTCGGTGGTGCGAACAGGGGCATCGTCATCGGCGGTAAGAAGCTGATCGACGCCAACACCGCTTACCGCGGCCGCGTTCGTATCGGCTTCGGCAGCCAGAAGCGTACCGAGCAAGTGAATGCCAATCCCCAGCCGACCCCGCCGCCGACCCCGTTCGCGCAAGTGGACGACACGGAGAAGCTGAGCTACTTGGGTATCACCCTGGGTGCTGGTATCGAGAAGCGTGTAGGCAGCACGCGCGTTGTGGGTGTCTATGGTGCTGAACTGGATTTCTCCATCGGCAGCAGCAAGTCGACCTACGAGTACGGCAACGCGCTGAGCGCCCAGAACACCTTGAACGCTAACGTGTTCGGTCAAGGTGCTGGTGTTACCGAAGTGAAGAACGGTTCCACCTTCGGCATCGCGCTGTTCGGCTTCGCTGGTGTGGAGTGGTTCGCTGCTCCCAAGATCTCCATCGGTGGCGAAGTTTCCTGGGGGCTCGGTCTGAGCAGCCAAGGCATCGGCGAGACGACCTCGGAGAGCTTCAACACCGCTTCCAACGGTGTGCAGTCGATCACGGTTGAGGGCACGGGCGGAGATGAAACTGCTGACAAGACCAGCAGCTTCACCATCGATACCGGCATCAGCGGTGCTTCGATCAACGTGAACTTCTACTTCCAATAAGCGAAGTCATTGTTCTTGGAAGCCCCTGCCGAAAGGCGGGGGCTTCTTCTTTACAACCGGTCCTGGAGGTGTATCCGGGTACATTCGGCCTGTTATGATACCTGTACTCAATGCTGAGCGATCGCGTCAGGCGGATGCGCACACGATCGCCCACGAACCCGTGGCTGCCGTCGATCTGATGGAACGCGCCGCGCGCGCAGCGACCCAATGGCTTCTGGGCCGATACTCGGCCCGCGCGTCCTTCCGTGTGCTGGCGGGTTGTGGCAATAACGGCGGCGATGGGCTCGCCATAGCCCGTCTGTTGGCGGACGAGGGGGCAAGCGTTCGCGTATGCCTTTTCCGGCACAGACCTGAACTGGCTCCAGATGCCCGGGTGAACTTGGACCGGCTCGCCGGTACCTCGGTGGAAATGCTTGATGTGCCGGTCGGATCGATCCCGGTGCCACCTCCTGAGGATGAGGTGGTGATCGATGCGCTGCTCGGTATCGGGTCGGATCGTCCGCTCCACGGCTGGCTGAAAGACGTGGTGATCAACGTGAACGGTTGGGTGAACGAGGTCGTCGCCATCGACATGCCCTCCGGTCTGCTGGCGGAGGACAACGCTGCGAACGATCCACGGGCCATCGTCCGCGCGGACCATGTCCTCACGTTCCAGGTACCGAAGCTGGCCTTGCTGTTGCCGGAGAACGGACCGTTCGTTGGCGAGTGGCATTGCCTGCCGATCGGCTTGGACCGCGCCTTCATGGACGGCCTTGGCACGAAGGACCTGCTCATCGAAGCTTCCGACGCAGGCGAACTGATGCCAGAACGACCACGTGCCGGGCACAAGGGCACCTTCGGCCATGCGCTGTTGGTGGCGGGAAGTGCGGGGAAGACGGGGGCTGCGGTGCTGGCCGCGCGTGCCTGCGCGCGTTCAGGCGTCGGGTTGATCACCGTGCGGCTTCCCATGGATCTGCAGGCCGTTATGAATGTCGCCCTGCCCGAGGCGATGACCATTGTCGATCCGTTCGAGAAGCGCTCATCGAGCGACGGGCAGGCACGCTTCTCCGCCGTCGGGATCGGACCCGGCATCGGCACCGGCTATGAATCGGTCGTGATGCTGAAACGGATCGTCCAAGAAGCGCCTGCCCCGTTGGTGTTGGACGCGGATGCGTTGAATATCCTGAGCGAGAACCGTACGTGGCTGGCTTTCCTGCCGAAGCGGACCATCCTCACCCCGCATCCCAAGGAGTTCGATCGGCTCACGGAAAGATCCGCAACGGGCTTTGAGCGTCTGGCCAAGGCGCGCGCGTTCGCCGTCCGGTTCGGCAGTGTACTCGTGCTGAAGGGGGCCAACACCGCCATCTGCTCCCCGGACGGCAGGGTATACTTCAATCCTTCCGGCAATCCGGGCATGGCCAAGGGCGGTTCCGGCGATGCGCTCACGGGCATCATCACCGGGTTGCTTGCCCAAGGGTTGGAGCCTGTTTCAGCCGCCGTGCTTGGTGTCTACGCGCATGGCCTGGCCGGTGATCTGGCCGCCGGACGATCGGGCATGGATGGAATGTTGCCGGGAGACCTGATCGACGATCTGCCCTTGGCGTGGAAGCGGATCCGCGCTTCGAGCTAAAGGAGATCTTCGATCGGTCCTTTGCCTTCGCGCAGTACTTGGGGCTCATCCCCACTTAGGTCGATCACCGTGCTGCCTTCCAGACCGCCTGCACCACTATCGATGACGGCGCCGAGCTGATGGCCGAACTGGTCATGGATCGCTTCCGGGTCCGAGGCGTGTTCCAGGAACACGTCGGACCCGTGTACGCTTGTGCATACCAGCGCATGACCAAGTGCCTGCACCAAGGCGATGGGCACGGGATGGGCGGGTACGCGGATGCCCACGGTGCGCTTGTTGTTCTTGAAGATGCGCGGTATCTCGTTGCTCGCCGGAACGATGAACGTGTACGGTCCGGGCAAAGCGCTTTTCATGATGCGGAAGGCGGAGGTGGGAACAGCCCGTGCGTAGGTGCTCAACTGGCTCAGGTCCTGGCAGATCAACGACAGGTCCGCTTTCTGCGGTTTGGCCCCTTTCAAGCGGGCCACCTGTTCGATCGCGCCGGATCGCTCAGCACTGCAAACGAAGGCGTACACGGTGTCCGTGGGGCATACGACCACGGCGCCATCGTTCAGCAGGTCAAGTATCTGCTGGAGCTTCCTGGGCTCCGGATTCTTCGGGTGGATCGCTAGGAGCATCGTCCGTCTTCCGCTCGTATCAACTGATGCTCCATGGTGTGTCGCGAAGCGTGATCGGGGCCACGGCCTGTCCGGCCTTATCGGAAAGTACTCCGCAGGGCCCGAAGCCTCAGGCCTTCGCGGTTTGCTGCGCGGCTTTCTTATGGTCGGCCAGGAATTTCTCCAGCCCGATGGTAGTGAGGGGATGCTCGAACAGCGCCGTGATCGCGTTCAACGGGCAGGTGGCCACATCTGCTCCGGCCTCAGCGCACTGGATGATGTGCATGGCATGGCGGATGCTCGCGGCCAGCACTTGCGTCCCGAACCCGTAGTTGTCATAGATGCGGCGGATCTGGGCGATCAGCGCTACGCCGTCGGTGCTCACGTCATCCAGCCGGCCGATGAACGGGCTCACGTAGGTGGCACCGGCCTTCGCGCACAGCAGCGCCTGGCCCGGGCTGAACACCAGCGTGCAATTGGTCTTGATGCCGTTCGAGCTGAAATGTTTGATGGCCTTCACGCCGTCCCGGATCATCGGCACTTTGACCACGATGTTCGGGTGCAGCGCCGCCAGCTTTTCGCCTTCGCGCACGATGCCCGCATAGTCCGTGCTGATCACCTCGGCGCTCACGTCGCCGGGTACGATGTTGCAGATGTCCAAGTAGTGTTGGATGACCCGCTCGTCACCGCTGATGCCTTCCTTGGCCATCAAACTCGGGTTGGTGGTCACGCCATCCAGAACGCCCAGGTCCTGGGCTTCTTTGATCTGACTGAGGCTGGCGGTATCGATGAAGAATTTCATGCGGGCAGGTTCTCGTTGCCGCGAAGGTAGAGGGGCGCGTGAACTTTCGGCCCCTACCAGACCAGCCACCTGAGCGACCGGACGCGCTCGCCGTTCGTGAACCGCACCACGTATGCGCCCTGGCCGATGGACGCTTGCGGAAGCTCGATCCGGACGGATCCCATGAGCTGGCCCAAGATGCGTTGCCAGACGATGCGGCCTCCGGCATCAAAGACCTCCACATGCGCCTCACCATCCGCATCACCCACGCGCAGGAGGGCCTGATGGGGGCCCTGCAGGACGGATATACCCGGGGGCGGCGCGCAGTCGCAAATGCTCAATGGACCAACGGTGCCGTCGAGAAGGATGTTCTGGGCATAAATGCCGGCGGCGCTCCGATCGTCCTGCCACACACACACGAGCTGGCCGCCGTTGCTCAGTGCGCCGCAGTCCACATCATCCTTGTTGCTGTTCAGGGCGCACACATCGATGGTACCGGAGCCCCACACCGTGTTCCCGGCCGTCCCGATGCGCGCGGCCTTGATGTGTTCCACGCCAAAACCGCCTTCGCTGTACACCACGATGCAGCCATCCAATGTGCTCGAAACGGCATCGGGAGAGGCCAGTTGCGCGCTTTGAGGAACGATGGTGACCCCGTCCGGGCCCAACTGAACGACGCCTGCCGTGTCCAGTCGCTGCACGGCCCAACCACCCTGGCTCTGTGCCGTGTTGGTGACTTTCACCGGCGCCATCAGGCCCATGACGTCGTTCAAAAGAGCAAGACCGCCCGTGAAGCGCTGGGTGCTGGTTCCGCTCATCAACTCGGTGCCTGCTTCGCTCCAAATACTGAAGTCCCCACGCACGCGCTGCACGTAGGCGTCGCTGAGTGAAGCGTTGTCAGGGTTGCCCGTAGTGAAGGGCACATAGAACCCGTCATGACCATCCGGCACCGGCTCCGGGAAGTGGAAGACGCTGATGGTCTTGGTGGAGACCTGCGCATTCCCGGTGAGGTTGCCCCCGCCATCGAAGCCTTGCGCGAACATCCGACAAGTGAAGGGGAAGTTGCCAACTTCTTCCACGTACAGGAAGATGAACCCGTTGTCGCTCGTTGAGATCACCTTTGGTCGGGAGTAGTTGTCCGGTCCGGATATCTGGTGTGGCTCAGAGGACGGCAGCGTACCATCGGAGAAAATGTACTGCGCTGCTATCCACTTATTGACGCCATCAGTCGCGTTCCAGGCGATCATCGCGGTGTTAGAGGTAAGCACGCCGATAGCTGGGGCCAATCCTTGCGTGGATGCTGGGTCGGTCAGCTGCACGCCATCCACTCCCCAGAGCTGGTTCCCGTCCGGATCGACCTTGTACACCACGATGTCCAACTGCCCGGTGCGCTCATCCTGGAAGGCCACGATGGCATTGCTGTCATTGTCCGTCTTCAGGTCGTACCTGAACAGCGCGCTGTTCTGCGGATGGTCGCTCACCAACAGGCCGCCCTCTCCCCAGAGCAAAAGCCCTTGGGCATCGATGCGCTGCATGTGCAATTCGTAGCCCCCGGCCTGGTTCTCGAACCAGGTGACGTAGGTGCTGCCGTCCGGTCCATCGCTCATCAGTGGCGTCACGGCTTCCAAGCCGCTGCTGGCGCGTACCATCGTGTTCGATTGGACGTCATCGGTCCATTGGGCGGCCGCGTTCCCGCTCCAAAGCGCGGGCAGCAGCAAGATCGTGGTCGTTCTCATGTTCGTGAGCTGTCCCGAAAGCTACTTGTCCCCGCCGCTACGTATCACGCGCCGAACCACGGCCGAAGCGATAAGCAGGAACAGGGATGGTGACCATACATACTCGACCTCGCTCGCGAATACGCCGAGACCCCGCTCGGTGAAGAAGGCGCCCACACCGATGGGCGCCACACGGATGGGCCGCCACGGGAAGAACAAGCGCTCGTTGTTGAACGGTGCCCAGAGCGCACAGCCGAGGCCGCCGTTCGTACACATGTCCAGCAAAGGATGGCTGATCGTCGCCAAAGCAAGTACCACCCACGCCAGCACAAAGCGCTGACGGAAGAACGCGAATGCGAGCAAGGCACCCCACAGGCACGCGAAGGCCGCCGAATGGGTAAAGCCGCGATGCCCCCAGAAACTATCATACGGAACACCCAGCATATGCCCGACGGCATCCAGGTCCGGCACCATCGCACTGAGCGCTGCGGCCAGCAGCAATTTCCAGCGGTCGCGGGCAGTACCAGCGTTCGCAAGAGCAAGTCCGGCCACGGCGTGCGAGAAGATGCTGGGCATGCTCCGCTGACGCTCCTATGGGTGGTCGGCTCAGTTCACGACCACCCGCTCCACGGCCATCTTTCCGCGCTCGTCCACCACGCTCACCTGGTAAACGCCCGCCGCCAATCCGCCCAGGTCCAGTCGCACTTGGGGCACCAGAGCCCGGCGCTCGGAACGCACGAGTTGACCGGTCGCGTCCGTGATGCGCACGTCCACCGATCCCGAACGCAGGCCGGTGGTCAGGAGGGTCACCGCATCGGCAGCCGGGTTGGGGAAGAGGTGCAGGCCCGTGGTCGTGGGCGCCTCCTCCTCCATGCCGACGACTTCCGAGGGGTTCATTTTCACCACGCCCACCGTGCATGCGAGCCACAAATTGCCCTGGGCGTCCTTCTTCACCGCGCTCACGCCATTCGCCTCCAGTGGCGAGTTCGAATCGTCGTAGATGGCCGCGATGGTACCGGTGATGCGGTTGTATTTGATGAACCCCTGGCTGGTGCCGATCCACAGGTAGTTGCCATCGGCGAGCATACAGTAGTAGAGCGTATTCTCCGGGAAGCCGAAGGACACGTTCTCCTGGAAGCTCCAGCTGCCGTTGTACTTCAGCAGGCCATCGAAGCCCCCGGCCCACATCGTGCCCGCTTCATCCACGGCCACGGTGTAGGCTATCCAGAGCTGGGTGGTGAGGGTGGGGTAGAAGGTGAAGGTGTTGTTCTCGTACTTGGTCATGGCCGGTTGCGTGGCCATCCACACCGTGCCCGTGCTGGTGAAGGCGAAGCGGTTGAAGTCCGCGGAGGTGAGCTGGGAGGGGTAGCCCGTGAGGTTCGTCCAGTTGGTTCCGTCGTACACGGTAACGCCGCCGCTCACGCCCAGGTCGCGCGAGGCGATCCACATCTTGCCGTCCGGTGCGCGGTTCAGCGTGTACACCTCTTCGCACGGTAGAGGCGTATTGGTGTTGTTGTAGAGAATGAAGTCACCGCCCTCGAACACGGAGATGCCCAGGTAGCTCGACGCCCAGATGCGCCCTGTGTTGTCGATGGCCAACTCGCTGATGCTGGTGGTGGGCAGCTCGGAGTTGAAGGTGGTGTAGTGCGTCCAGGTGCTGCCGTTGAACTTCGAGACGCCGAGGTAGCCGCCGGAGGCCCACACGTTGCCGCTGCCGTCGATGACCACGCCGGAGTAGGGTCCGGAGCCCAGACCGCCGTTGTCCTGATCGTACACGGTCCATCCGGGTTGGGCTTGAAGGCCTGTGAGTGCGCACCACGTGGCCAGGCAGGGTAGCATTCTTCGCATGGGTTCCGGGTTTGTGGGGGAAATGTAGCCCATCATCCTGTGCGGTCTGCCCTGCCGTGGTGAAGTGCTCTCTTCCAAGGACGAGAGTGGCTGCCCCGTGTGTTCTGATCAAACCCGACATCACTCCTGCTTCTTGGCGCCAGCCACCTCATAGCACAGGGAGAATTGCCACATGCTGGACTTTGCCGTGGTGCCGGACGACGGGTGGAGGTCGTTCAGGTCCATCAGGTAGCGAGCGCCCAGCAGGAGTTCATCGACCACCTTCACGGTTCCGCCCAGCACCAGTTCGACGCTTGTCCTGTTCAATTCCTCGACCGAGTCCGTTCGACCATATCTCGGGGTATAGCCGCTGACCTGGCCAGCCGAGGAGCTCCGTTCGCCCCAGTCCTGCACATGGCCTGACCGCAGCAACGCAACGGCCGCACCGGCATGGATGGATAGCCGATCGATGGGCCGCACGCAGAGCAGCAGGGGCAGCTCGATGTACTTGAATTCGTATTCCACCCGGCCCACGTATCGGTGATCCACACCCGACTCGCTCACGGTGTAGTCGTAGGCCATGGATCCGAGCCGTCGGCTGTACTGCACCTCGAAGATCAAACCGGCGAAGGAGCCACCGGTGGTGTTGAAGTACCCTCCGACGTGCCAGCCACCCCCAGTAGCCTTGATGTCCGGTGGTGGTGTATTGTTGAGCCCGGTGCCGCCAGGGGTCGTATAGGAGAGTGTCAGCGAACTCAGGTTCGGCCCTGCTTTCACGCCCAACGACGTCTGCGCCATGGTGTGCAGGGTGAAGAGGACCGCAGCGCTGGCCAGAGTTCCGATATGGATCGGTCGCAGCATTCCCAATAATAGGTATCCGGGCGTCAACGGCGGGTGTCAGGAGCGGCTGGTGGCTCATGATCCTCCGGATCGGGTTTCACTCGTAATGTTTCCCCACCATCTTCTCGAACCTCCTTCCCGGCAGCAACTTCTTCAGCAGCACACTGAGCTTTTGCACACCCTGCGCCACGCGGTATATGCTGGCCGGTCTTGGTGTGGCGATGATCTTCGCTACTACAACGGCCAGTTCATCGGGGTCCCGGCTGTAGTGCATGCTGCCCCCCAGGATCTCCATGGCGCGATCATAGCCCTTGCGATAGGGCTCGCTCACGTTCGCAGGCCGCAAACGGGCGGTGGGGATGTTGGTGTTGAACTCACCCGGCTGCACGGTGACCACTTGGATGCCGAAGGGCTTCACCTCGATGCTGAGCGCTTCGCCGTAGCGGTCCACCGCCGCTTTACTGGCGCTGTAGAAGGCGCGATAGGGCAGGCCGAAGTTCGCGGCGATGCTGCTGATGTTGATGATGAGCCCGCTCTTCTTGGCGCGCATGTGGGGCAGAACGGCCCGGCACACGCGGTGCAGGCCGAAGACGTTGGCCTCGAACAGTTGCTTGGCGAGCGCGTCGTCGATGTCTTCCACCGCGCCTTGGATGCCGGTACCCGCATTGTTCACCAGCACATCGATGCGCTGGTGCTTGGTGATGATCTCGTCCACTGCCCGCTTCACCGAGGCCTCATCCGTCACATCCATGGCGATGAGCGACCACCCGGTGGGAGACTTGTCCGGTTTGCGGCCTGTACCGACCACATGATGACCGATGGCCGCCAGCCGCTGGCACATGGCCCAGCCCAGGCCGCTACTGCCGCCAGTAACGAGGATGACCTTCGGGGAGGAGATCAAGGGAGGTGTGGGCGTGTGAAGTGTGAGGTGTACGGTGTGAAGTCCTTCGCGAAGCGCTTCGGTGGGGCGAAGTGCGAAGTTCAGTTACCCCCAAAAAAGTGGGGCAAGCGACCCGCATCGCACCGCTACAACCGTTTACCCTTGCTGCCTTCCGGCCCTGGGGGATTCAACGGGAGCTGGTCGTACGGGACTTGCCCCGGGGCGAAGATAGCTGTCGGTTGACGGTTGACAGTTGTCGGTTGTCGGTTGTCCGGCTTCCGACGCTGCCCCACGAAGCCGGACAACCGCGCCCTCACCGCTTCGTGTTCAGCGCGTTCTCGAGTGCCTCGGTGTACAAGGCCATCACCTGGTTGCCGGTGAGGCCCATCTTCTCGTCGTATCCGGGCTGCCACCCGGCTTGGCGCTTCAGGTCCGTAGCGCGTGTGCGCTCCATGTACTTCGCTGTCCGGTTGCCCGCGCCGTCGTAGGTCTCCACGGTCACCTTCATCTCGATGGAGCGGTCGGGTGTCTTCTTCCGGGGGTTCTCGCTCTTGCGCAGAACGGCGAAGACCGTGACCTCCACTTCCACCACCATGCCGAATTTGCCATCGGCCAGCACCGCTTTCACTTTCCGGTCGGGAAAGCCGGTGATGCGCTCTTTGCCTTCTCCGCCCGCCGTGCCGTCAACGTTGAGGTTCTCCAGCCGGATGTCGAGCCGTTTGTCCAGTAGCGCGATGGTGTGGTTGTAGATGGTATCCGCCGTGGGCACGGTGGCAATGGAGCCATCCGCCGCCTTGTAGGTGAACACCGTGCTGGTGTCGCTCCAGATGGAGTAGGCGGTATCGGCCGTCCAGAAGCGGAAGCGCGAGATGGTGGCGTTCTGGGCGTGCAGGAAGGAGGAAGCCAGTGCGAAGGACAGGACGCTCAGTATGCGCGGGGGCAGTGTGCTCATGGTAGCAGCAAAGTAATCCGGTTCTGTGATCGGACAGGACGATCATGCGCCCGGTCGGGGTACCGCGGATCCTGCCGCTGTACCTGACCACCGGCATCCCTCGCAGCGCCAAGGGCGCTTTTTCCGGTACTTTAACAGGCCTTTCTGCAAGATCCGCAACACCGGAAAGAAGCATGGTCCTCACGCCGGTCCTTCGCATGGCGGGCAGCGCACGATCCTTGCGTTTCCGGCGGTTTTTCCTGCTCCGGCATTCGGCCATCTGGTGCGCATTGGCCATGGGCGCGGCGCGGGTCATTGCGCAGCCCGTCGTGGACTGCGCACGCTTCGACGCACCGATATCCGACCTCTTCTATGCCATAGCGGCTACAGCGGAGAACGAACTGGTGGCGGTCGGAATGGCTGTGGTGGATAGCGGTCTGAATGAGGACCTGTTGGTGGTACGCATGGGCGCCGATGGCAGCCTTGGCTGGTCCAAAACGCTCGGTGGGGCGGGGCGCGATGCGGGCCAAGGTGTTGCGGTAAGGCCGGATGGTTCCATGGTGATCGCCGGCTACACTTCTTCCACCGGGAGCGAAGAGTTCGACTACGGATTCTGGTTGTTGGCCTTGGACCAGGATGGTGATGTCCTATGGTCAACCGTGTTACAGACTCCAGCAATGGATGGGGCGTTTGATGTGGTCGTGCTCTCTGGAGGCAGTGCGCTGGCCACGGGTCGGCTTGATGGAAGACTGGCCTCGGTGCGGGTGGATGCGCAAGGACAGATCATGGACGCGCGAGCCGCCACGAACATGTTCTCCTACGGCCAGGCCATCGTCACACTCAGCGATGGTGGTTTCGCCGTCGCAGGGGTCGCCATCTCCGAAGGCACGGACGCCGACCAACTGGTCATCCGGTTCGACGCGCAAGGTGAACCCGTCTGGCAAAGTACCCTGACCGGTCTTGTGGCCGATCAGGCTACGGACATCCAGGAAGCGCCGGATCTGGGGGTGGTGGTGTGTGGTGCGGCAGCAGCGGATGACATTCAGCAGTTGGACCAGACCCTGGCCCGCTTCGACAGTTCGGGCAACGTTCTTTGGGCCAACATGTACGGCACTGATTCCATGGAATTCGCTGAAGCCGTAGTGCGCACCCCGGACGGCACTTGGCGCACCGCCGGCTTTTCCACCGAGGTGGGCAGGTCCACCTTGTTGCAGGTGGATCACGGGGATGACGGGGTCGTGAACTGGGCCCGCGCGCTTTCCATGCACGATACGCTGTTGGAATGCAGGGACCTCGTTCTGGCTCCGGATGGAGGGTTATGGGGTGTTGGTTCGATCTGGCCCAACGACCAGCCGAGCGGGCTGCTGAGTTCCTCGGACCCCTTGAGCCCTCCCTGCGCTGGCTGCGGCACCTGGTACTCAAAGGATCTTCCGGCCGTCAGCTTGTCCTTTTCGCCCGTCGAGTTGTTCTTCGGACCCTCTGGCAACGTGGTGCCTTTCGTTCCGGCGGTTACAGGAACTGTTACCTGCCAGTCCAACTGCGTTGTTCCGGACGGCATCGCTTCTCCTGAGGACGCCAGACCCTGGTACTTCGATGCCCTGTCGGGGCAGTTGATCCACCCGGGTGGTGTGCCGGGAGGTCCTGCGACGGGCTTGAACTGGCGGACGTTCGATGCGATGGGGCGCCTCCTTGGAACGGGTCACGTTCCGCCGGGCGCATCACACCGCGTTCATCCATCGGGCGTTCCCGGTTTTTTCCTCCTCGTGGTCGAGCAGGACATGGGTCCGATACGGACATGGCGCGTGGCCGTGCCCTGAATGGATGGTTGGTGGCGCGGACCGCACGCCGGTCCGACACACAGCCTTTCGCTGAAAACCCGGGACGTACCCTCGATCCCCGGCCATTCCCGAGACTTACTTGCGGCCCATGAGCCCCATCCTCCTGCTCTCCATCGTCTTCGGCTACTTCCTGCTGCTGCTCGGTATCGCCTGGTATACCGGCCGGGGTGCCGGCGAGCATGCCTTCTACAGCGGTGATCGCAAAAGCCTCTGGTGGGTGGTGGCTTTCGGTATGATCGGCACGAGCTTGAGCGGGGTCACCTTCATCAGCGTTCCGGGAGGCGTGGCCAAGAGCCATTGGACCTACCTGCAACTGGTGATCGGGTTCGCCATCGGTTATTGGATCGTGGTGGGTATCCTGCTGCCGCTGTATTACCGCATGCAGCTCACGAGCATCTACGGGTACCTGCGCGAACGGCTTGGTCCGGTGAGCTACCGTACCGGTGCCTCGTGGTTCATCCTCTCCCGCTTGATGGGCGCCACCCTGCGCATCTACGTGGTGTTGAACGTCATCCATGTGTTCACGCTTCAAGGCATGGGCATCCCGTTCTGGCTCACCGCCGCGGTGGTCATGCTCATGATCGTGCTGTACACGTTCCAGGGCGGAGTGAAGACCATCGTATGGACGGATACGCTGCAGACCGTGTTCATGCTGGCCGCGTTGGTGGGCACCATCATCTTCATCGTCAACAGCACGGGTATGGAAGGGTGGGGAAGCATGCTCTCATCGAGCGGCATGACGGGCGTGTGGAACCTGGATTGGAAAAGCGACGGCTATTTCCTGAAACAGGTGCTCAGCGGCATATTCATCACCATCGTCATGACCGGGCTGGACCAGGAGATGATGCAGAAGAACCTGAGCGTTCGTACGGTGGAAGGTGCCCAGAAGAACATGCGGGTGTTCAGCGTGGTGCTCCTCGGTGTGAACGTGTTGTTCCTGCTGCTCGGAGCGTTGCTGTGGCTCAAAGCCGGGCAGATGGGCGTGGCCGCACCGGAAAAGAGCGATCAACTGTACCCGATGATGGCCTTGCAACAGTTCCCGCCGTGGCTGGGTCTCCTGTTCATCGTGGGCCTCATCAGCGCGCTCTTCCCCAGTGCGGATGGCGCGCTCACGGCGCTCACGGCCAGCACCTGCATCGACCTTATCGGCATCCGCGACCGCGGCTGGGACGAAGCCCGCCAGCGACTCGTGCGGCGCATCGTGCACTTGTCCATGGCCTTGGTGTTCTTCGGCAGCATCCTGTACTTCCACTGGCGGCAGGATCCCACGATCGTCAAAACGCTCTTCGATCTGGCCGCCATCACCTACGGGCCGTTGCTCGGGCTTTTCGCCTTCGGGCTCTTCACCCGGTTGAACGTGCAAGGGGCCGCGGTGCCATTGGTGTGCATCAATGCCGCGCTCGCCACCTTCCTTCTGCGCGCCAATAGCACCGCGCTTTTCGGTGGTTATCAGATGGGCTTCGAAACGCTCATCGTGAACGGGGCGCTCACCTTTTTCGGCCTGTGGCTCGTCTCCCGAACTCCCCGAGACGTGGTACCGACCTGATCCGCTGCCTGGGCAACAACTTGGTCGTTGAGGCGCTCTTGGTTGTACAAACCGACACATCAACCCATGAGAACCCACATCCTTCTGCTCGCCTCCGCAGCCGTGTTGTTGTCCATCACCGCATGCAACAAGGACGATGACGGCGGCGGTGGCCCTTCCGCACCCACGTCGTCCAGTGTGTTGCGGGACCTGTTCGCCGACCACATCACACAGGAGACCCAGGTCTTCACCGTGAACGCCGGCGCAGGTGGACTGGTGACCGGTGCGGCCGGCACCCGCATCTTCTTTCCGGCCAATGTGTTCCGCACGGCGAATGGCAATACGGTGAGCGGCACCGTTCAGGTGAAGCTCTTGGAGGCGCTGTCCATCGGACGTATGATCTGGACCAATACCCAGACCGTGGGTGACGACAACGGCACGGACCGCCTCCTGCGCAGTGGAGGGGAGATCCGCGTGACAGCAACGCAGAACGGGAACGAGTTGCAGTTGGGGCCGGCCGGAATGACGGTGCTCATGCCGACCGGAGCGCCCGATGGGAATATGCGCTTGTTCACAGCCAACGAGCCGCGCGACAGTGGAATGGTCTGGACACTGGCGGACTCTGTTCAGGTGAGTCTGATAGAGGACACCATGTTCGGCGGCGGTGTGTATTACGAGTTCCAGGCGGACAGCCTGCAATGGATGAACTGCGACTACTTCGCGAGCTACCCCAGCACGACCTACATCCATGCCACCATCCCCGATGGGCAACCCATGGACAGCACCATGCTCTGGGTCGGGTTCCCTTCCGAGAACGCGGTGATGGGTTTCAGCTATTCCCTCGGCCAGACAGCCACCTCGTGGCAGGTAGCCCCGGTCGGTATGTCGGCCACCGTGGTCGGTCTTTACCGCAATGGCACGCAGTATTATTCCGCCTTCAGCAGCGTCTCCATCACGACCGGGATCGATGTGCCGCTGACCTTCGCGCCGACGACCCTCGCGCAATTCGAGCAGACCATAGACGGCATCTGAGCGTGAGGCCCCCTATCATCCTACAGGACGAGGGTTGGGTTCCAAGGATCGGGAGGGTGATTTCGCATGAGGCGCGGACGCACCGGGCAGCCTTTCACCCACCTTGACCGTCAATGCAATAGGAACGCGCGGACTTACCACTGGTCCGCAGGTTTTGGTTCAGATGAAGAAGCCCCGACCCCGGGGCTTCTTCCATTTGGTGCTTCCAAGAGACGGGTCACGGGCAGTTCGGAGCATATTCTGCGCCATCGCGCTCGCGGTTCGTGCGATACCACCGCTCGTTGTTCAAGTAGGTAGCGCCCTCACGATCCTCAAGCAGGTAGTCCCGTACGGTGCCGTCATCGAACCTCAGGCGGAGCAGTGACCGGTCAGCGTCCACCTTCACCGCTTTCCACGCGCCTTCGCCCGCGCTGCTGCCGGAGCCGTAGGCCGAAAGACCGTCTCCCCCGAAGTTGTGGTCGCTTTGGCCGTTGGTCGTGAAGAAGCCCTGTGCGCACAGATCGATCCGGCGCGTGATGCTGTATCCGCCGCTGATGCCGCCGGGGTAGCCCGCAGGCGATGAATAACTGTCCATGTACGTGAGGCGGTTACCGGCAAGGCGTTCCTTCCAGTACCCGTCTTCCTGGCCATCGATCGGACCCCGGGCGGTTGAAATGGAAGGCAGCAGCGAAGCAGGAGCGGCGCTCGTGTACAGCACGCTGGTCTGGACGAGCTTCAACATGGCGAGAAACTCGTGGCTGAACGCTTCCGGTGGTGCGAGCCCCGCGACGGTAACGGTCTTTCCAGCGGGGTTCCATCTGGCGATGGCGACCACTTTCATCTTCGCTCCTTCCAGGGTACCGGCGTGCGCCACGAACACCGTGTTGTCCCCGAGGTCCGTAGGGCCTTCCGTGGGGCGCATGGATGTTCCTGCGTTGTCCTCCGTTGGTGCGCCGAGCTCATCGCGCATCGCTTGTGGGCTGGCGTAGGCCGTGGGTCCGACCAGGATCATGCCCGCTACGGTTCCGCTCGTGAGCGCGTAGCTGCCATTCTGGGATTCACCGGTCCATCCATCGGGAATGGTGAAGGAATACCCATGGGCGGGTTGTTGCTGCGCGCCGGTCAGTCCTTGGGCGCAGAGCGTGGAGAACGACAGGGCGGAGGACGCGAGGAGAAATGAGGTGCGCATGATTCGGAAGTGCCTCCAAAGATGCGATCCAAGGGCTTGTCGGAACGGCTTGCGTCCGGGCCCGGCGGACGGTCAACGCCCGAAGAACTTCCCGATGGGCCCGATGAGCTCGGCGTGGATGGTGCCATTGCTGGCCACGATCTCCTCGCCGAAAACATACCTGCCGCCGCCGCCGAAATCGGTCACGGTCCCGCCCGCTTCCGCCACGATCAACGCGCCAGCGGCCACGTCCCATGGGTTCAGCCCGTATTCGTAGAAGGCCTCGAACCGCCCGCAGGCGACATAGGCCAGATCGGCGGCCGCGCTCCCCAAGCGCCGGATCCCCCGGCTGTTGTGCATCAATGCGCGCAGGAGTTCCATGTACTGTGCTTCGCGGCCGAAATCATCGTACGGGAACCCGGTCGCGAGCAGGCTCTCCACCAGGGTCCTCCGGCCGCTTACGCGGATGGGGTCGCCGTTCAAGAACGCGCCGCCACCCTTCCAAGCGCTGAAACACTCATCGCGCGTCACTTCCAGGACCACGCCAAGCAGGATGTCGTCACCGTTCATCAGCGCCACACTCGTACAATAGCAGGGGATGCCGTGGATGAAGTTGGTGGTGCCGTCCAGCGGGTCGATCACCCAGTTCAATTCCGCCGCGCGCGCGCCGGTGCCTTCCTCGGCGATGAAGCCGGCTTCGGGCAGCAGCTTGGAAAGCCCGTCCACGAAACGCTGTTCGGCGCCCTTGTCCACATAGCTCACCAGATTGTTCAGGCTCTTGCTCTCCACGCTCGCTTCGGTGAAGCGCTGGCCCTCGATGCGGATGAAAGCCGCAACCTCGCGGCTGAGGGCGATGACCCCCGAGGTGAGCTTCTCGGGATTCATGCGCCGTTGGGATCACGCACCGCGTCGGGGCCGACCGTTGACGATCCTGAACGGCCTCTGCTGAACCACCACAGGCCGAAGGCTCCGCCCAGCACCAGCACGGAGCTGATGACTTCCGCCTGCGTCCAGGAACCCAACCACGGATCGTTCACGCGGATCTTCTCGATGAGGAAGCGCTCCACACCGTCGAAGATCAGGAACAGGCAGAACATGATGCCCGGCACACGGATACGCTTGCGCAGCATCCACAGCACCCCGAAGAGCAGCACGCACGCGATGGCCTCATAGAGCGGGGTGGGGTAGACGCCCGGTACCAGATGCCAGCAGTACTTCTCGAAACCCGGCGGGCAGGATGCCATCTTCTCGCCCACATAACCACCGATCTCGTCCACACCCTTGAACGCGTTCACGTTGTGCGGATAGTCATAGCTCCAGAGCCATTGCGGCAACCAGGCCGGTTTCGGAGCCGCGTTCGCGATGCCCCAATCGCCATCACCGCTGACATGGCAGCCGATGCGGCCGATGCCGTAGGCCAGCAACACCCCGGGTGCGGCAGCGTCGACCGACGGCCAGAAGGCCAGCCCGTTGGTGCGGAAATAGCGCATCACCATCAGGCCCGCCAGGATGAGCCCCCCGTACATGGTGAGGCCCGTCACGATGTCTTCGGCATTCGGTGACGTGAACATCGCGACGAAGGAATCCGGGTTCTCCAACCAATGGAACAGTTTGGCCCCGACAAAGCCCCAGATCGCCGCGGTGAGCGTGATGTTGCCCGCGTGTTGCGCAGCCGGCACCTCGATCACGCGTCGCTCCGGCTGCTCCAGCTGTTGCTTCTTCTTCTCCCGCCAATTGAGCCAGGCGAAGAGGCTGCCGAGCACCAGCCCGCCCAGGATGTTGCCCTTGGCGCTGAGCAGGAAGGCCGGCGGGTTCGCGGTCACTTCGGCCACGTGCATGATGATGTACAGGCCCTTCCATCCGAGCACGAAGCCCATCAGGCCCTGCACCACGATCTCCATCATTTTCGGGGGCTCGCCGATCGTGATCGTGCGTTGCGTGGCCTTCAACAGACCTCGGCCGGTCTTGCGGCGCAACTCGGCGGCCAAGGTGTAATGCGCGGCGACGAACGCGATGGCCACGAAGAACCCGAAGCTGTTCAGGATCTTCAGTAAGCGCAGGTCCACGCCGAAAAGGTCGAGGAAGGCGTGGTAGAGGGTCGGGTACATAGTTCGATCGGGTGATCAGACCATCAGATGATCGGAGGATGTGAATGACTGTTGCCGACCATGGGCGGTGGCCGCTTCCATGTGCCCGTCCCCATTGATGCGCATGAGCGGTGTTTCCACGATGCCGTTGACCGATGAATGCTCGAACGGCGCGCTCACCCGGATGTAGTTGTCGGTGTAGCCCAGCATGGTGCCGTCCACGTTCTCCGCTTCCCACAACACCGGACGTTCCGTGCCGGTGTGCCGCTCGTAGTGCGCGCGCTGGAATTTGCTCCCGAGGATCCGTAGCTGCTTGGTGCGCTCGCGACGAACGTCCATCGGTACGACGTCCTCCATGCGTACCGCCGTGGTGTTGGCGCGTTCGCTGTAGGTGAAGACGTGCAGGTAGTCCACCGCGATGGAGCGCAGGAAGGCATGCGTCTTCAGGAATTCCTCGTCCGTTTCGCCCGGCGTGCCGGTGATCACGTCCGCGCCGATGCAAGCGTGCGGCATCACGCGTTTGATGTGCGCGGCACGATCAGCGTACAACGTGGTGTCATAGCGGCGGCGCATGCGTTGGAGGATGGCATCGCTGCCGCTCTGCAAGGGCATGTGGAAGTGCGGCATGAACTTGCCGCTCGCCGCCACGAAGTCGATGATGCGGTCATCGCACAGGTTCGGCTCGATGCTGCTGATGCGGAAGCGTTCGATGCCCGCCACACGGTCCAATGCCTCGATCAAGGACAGGAGATCCTCGCCGTGCACGCGACCGAAGTCACCGGTGTTCACGCCGGTCAACACGATCTCCTTCACCCCGTTCGCCGCGATATCGTTCGCGATGGCGACCGTCTCGGCGATGGTGGCACTGCGGCTCCTCCCGCGCGCAAGGGGAATGGTGCAGAAGGAGCAGAAGTAGTCGCATCCGTCCTGCACCTTCAAGAAGGTCCGGGTCCTATCGTTGGCGTTGTAGGAGGGAACGAAGGTCCTTACATCCTTGATGGGCGAGAAATGCGCGATACCGCCCTCGATCCCCGACCCCTTTTCCCGGGGAGAAGGGGCGTTCAGGGATCTTTCGACATACCCCGCCAGGTCGAACTTCTCGTTCGCGCCCAGCACGAGATCCACTCCCGGGATGGCAGCGATCTCCGTGGGCTTCAATTGCGCGTAACAACCCACCACCGCCACGAACGCCTCCGGATTGATGCGCTGGAACCGACGTACCCACTGGCGGCACTCCTTGTCCGCATTCTCCGTCACGCTGCATGTGTTGAGCACGAAAACGTCCGGTCGCTCCTCCACCTTCACGCGGGCATAGCCTGCTTCCTCCAGCGAACGCGCGAGCGTGCTGGTCTCGGCGAAGTTCAGCTTGCAGCCAAGGGTGTGGAAGGCGGCGGTCTTTGAGTTGCCCATGTGCTCATCTGCCCATGCGGACATGTGCCCATGTCATCATGTTCCGGCAAGCGGGCCGCGAAAGTACCCCGTCGCGCCGCAACCCGGACCGAGGTCCCTCACTCCTTCGTGAACCGCGCGCTCACGCGCCGGCCCGTCCGGTCGTGCAGCGTGAGCACGTAAGCTCCCGGTGGCAGATGCTCCGTGCGGTATTCCGCCTGAGGAGCGACGATGCTCCGCGTGAACAATGGGATGCGTCGGCCATCCACGCCGATGGCGAAGGCGCTTACAGGGTCGAAGCCCGAAGGCAGGATGGCGTTGAGCGTGCCCTTTACAGGAACAGGGAACACGAGCAGCTTCTCAGGCTTCACCGCCGGACGCACACCGGTTTCATCCGTTACGACCACGGTGGCCGAAGGTGTGTGGATCGGTGGGTTGAAGTCGAAGTAGATGTCGGCCGTGTTGGAGATCACCTGTCCGAGGGTGAGCGGCAGGATCGGCTTGATCCTGAAATTCACCAGCCCGTGGCTCAGCGGTTCGTTGGTGTTGCTGTCCGGCAGCAGGATGTTCGCGAAGGTGAAGGTGAGGATGCCGTTGCCGGTGAGGGTGTAGGTATAGGGGTGCGAGGCCACGCCCATCTCGAAGGTGCGTGTGTCCACGTCCAACGGTAGGGTGTCCCGTACTACTGCGGTGAAAGCTGTGTCGTTGCCCGTATTCTGGAATCGGATGGTGTAGTCCAGGATGCTGTCGTTCTCGATGTGGTAGAACTCACGCGGCGATACGAGCTTGTCGTTCGGGTCATAGCTGCCGGTGATCTCGCGCGTGATGGTCGTGCTGTTGTTGGACAGACTGTACTCCGTACTGTCTTGGGCTACGCTGAACGTGTGTGTCAATGTGGTCCCAATGAGTCCCGGATCAGTCGGAATGGTGAATTCAACATAGGCCAGTTCATGGCCGTAACTGCCAAGGGCCGGACCGTCCGTCCATGTGATGGTGTTGCCCAGCACGCTTGTGGGCTCAGGAACAGCGCTGACATAGGTGAGCAGAGGGTCGAATGTCAACGTGCATGTCAATGGCGCGCTGGAACCATCACCCAGATTCGCTGTTTCCGTGTATACCACATATCCGAATCCGGGGCGCGCCGGGCCGGAACTGCCGTGCGCTGTGATGTCGATGATGTTCATACCGAAGCTTTCCCCGACGTTGATGGTCCACGACTTCAATTGGTCGGGGAAGGAGGACACGATGTTGCCATTGGTTACTGGAGGGGCAGGCGTTGTGACGGTCGGCAAGGCGGTCGGCTGGAACGCGCATGACAGGTCGTCCACGCTGACCGCGATCGTTACGCTCACCCATTGTGTCGGCTCAGCGTACCCGAGGTAGTTGCTCGACTGGTACACGAATACCGAATCACCTCGCAACCCGAGCAATTCGATCAACCTTGCATTGTTTGAAGTGGCCCACGCAGCCAGGGGCGTGCCCGATGGGTCCAAACGAAGCAATTGGCCGATAGTGTCTCCGAACGCTATCGGGCAAGAGGCGAGCAGATCGCCGTTCGGCATCCAATCAAGATGAGCCAGATTAGTGCTGTAATGTTTCATCCAATCGAAGTTGCCATCACTGCCGAAGTGGAAGAGATCGCCAGAGCCCAGCCCCCAATTTCCACAGGCCACGTAGAATGACCCGTCGGCCGCGCGTAGGAGGTCATTCACGTTCGAGCCCAGAAGCGGATAGTGATAGGCCCACAGAGGCTCGCCTTCTGAGGTGGTATGTACCAAGGTCAGACCACTTCCGCCCGCGTGTCCCAGCAGTGTGATCCCGTTGTCTGGTTCGAGTGCGAGGTCTACAACATAGGTATACGGCATCTCCGTGGGGTAGCGTTTGTACCAGACCGGGATCCCTTCAGCATCCAAACGAGCGATCCCAAGGGTGTTCCGCCCATCCACGGCCACGATATGGTCGCCATCGGAGCGCTCCGCGAATCGAACAAAACGGGCACCGACCGAGCCGTAGTCGGTGGAATCGGTCATGTAGGTACGGCCCCATTCGGTTTGACCGTCCGGGCCGATGGAAACGATACCTGGAGCATCGTAGTCGAATGCTGGACTGAATCGTCCATTGACAAGCAAGCCGCCATTTGAGCGGGGATGCACCGACCCCGGCCACAACGAATGCACCGGGTTCATGTGCCGAACGCCACGTTCCCACAATGGCTGCCCAGCAGCAGTTGTGCGGCCGACCACCATGCCCATCCCCGCTGCAGTAGACGCGCTTGAATAGACAACGCCGCCGGAGGGGTGGATGCCAGTACCGGTCCAAAACCAATTCGGGTCTGTCACCGGTGGGGTGTGAAGCACATGGAAGCAGTCCTGGGCATGGGCAAGAAGGCCGACGCCGGCGAACAGTAGGGTAGCGGATGCTCTCATGGCCGAGGGTTTGGTGTGTCGAAAGTAGAAAGTACTGGGGATCACCATGGCTACCCATGCGGAATCATCCACTTTGAGGATGATCGCTGCCTACTCCTTGGTGAACCGCGCGCTCATCCGCTTGCCCGACTTGTCTATCAGCGTGAGTACATAGGCTCCCGAGGGCAGGTTCTGCACGCCGTACTCGGCCCGTTTCTCCATCACATTCGGACGGAACAGCGGAACACGCCGGCCATCGGCACCGATCGCGAT
>JAGODO010000393.1 GCA_017998165.1 Flavobacteriales bacterium
GGCACGGTGACGGAACTGATCTCCGATACGAACGCACTGGAACGACTGCGACTGGCCATTGCGGGCATGGGAACGCACAATGCGGCGGAGGCCATCGCCGCCGAGGTAATACGGCTGGCACGCGCATGAGCACGTTGAACGGAATGCGCTTCTTCTTCATTGGTGTCGGTGGCATCGGCATGAGCGGTCTTGCGCGCTATTTCCGTCGCAGAGGTGCCGATGTGGCGGGTTACGACCGCACCCCGAGCGAACTCACCAACCAACTGCAAAGCGAAGGCATCGAAGTGCAGTTCAACGAGACGCCAGCATTGATCCCTGAAGCATATCGCAACGCGGCCGCCGGTGACGTGCTCGTGGTGCGTACACCAGCGGTACCGCTCACCAGTCCGCTGCTGAAGTATTGGGAGGACAAGGGCGCGCGCATCCTGAAGCGTGCCGATGTGCTCGGCATGATCACCGAGGATCGTCCCACCGTTGCGGTAGCCGGAACGCATGGCAAGACCACCGTGAGCACCATGCTCGCGCATTTGCTCACCACGGGGCGCGTCAGTTGCAACGCCTTTCTCGGTGGCATCGCGGCCAATTATGGCACCAACGTCCTCCTGAACGACGATGCCGTGGTGAACGTGGTGGAGGCCGATGAGTACGATCGCAGCTTCCTGAAGCTTTGTCCGACGCAGTCCATCATCACCGCGATGGACCCTGATCATCTGGATATCTATGGCACGCCTGAAGCCATGTTCGAAGCCTACACCCAGTTCGCGGTGCAATGCGATGGACCGCTGCTCGTGCACGAGCGCATCGCTTCGCATTTCGCGGAGCGCACCCAGGTGAATACCTACGCCCTCGACAGCAGCGGTGAACCACGCGCGGAGAACGTCCGCGTGGTGGATGGTACCTATCGCTTCGACCTGATCGCCGAAGGGCAGACCTTGCGCGACCTGCAACTGGGCATGCCCGGTAGGCACAACGTCGAGAACGCCATCGCCGCCTCCACCGTGGCGCTCCGCCTGGGTGTATCGCCGGAGGCGTTGCGGTCGGGACTAGCCTCCTTCAAGGGTGTTTCCCGCCGTTTCGAGACCCGGATCCGCAGCGAACGGATCGTCTTCATCGACGACTATGCCCATCACCCGAAGGAATTGGACGCCTGTTTGGGCAGTGTTCGGGAGCTTTACCCGGGTCGTAAGGTCACGGGGATCTTCCAGCCACACCTCTTCACCCGCACCCGGGACCTGGCCGCCGATTTCGCCCGCAGCCTTAGTGCCGTGGACGAATTGATGCTCCTGGAGATCTATCCGGCACGGGAGGAAGCCATTCCCGGGATCACCTCCAACTGGCTCCTTGAACAAGTGCCGTTGGATAAGAAATCCGTCGTCGCGCGTGAGGCACTTGTGCAGATGCTTGCTTCACGCGACCTAGACGTCGTTGTCACCATGGGTGCCGGCGACATCGACCGTCTCGTACCGCAGATCGAACGTATGCTCAACGAACGCTACCGCCCATGACGAAGCTCAAGCGCTTCCTCCGGCCCGCCGCCATCGTGCTCGGCGCGTTCGCTGTCGTGCTCACGCTCGGCTTCGTGGAGATCACCACGGACAACACACCGGTGAGCGAATTGCGTGTGCATGTGCAAGGAGGGGAGGGCGTGCACTTCATCGATGAGCGGGCTGTGCGCGATGAAGTGATCGGCAATGGAACCCCGGTGATGGGTGCTGCGATCGGTGAGATCGATGCGCGTAACATCGAGGAGCGCCTGCGGAACATCCCCTGCGTGGCGAGCGCCGAGGTCTATCACACCCTGGAAGGAACGTTGCACGTGAAGGTGCGCCAGCGCGAACCTGTTGTGCGCATCTTCAACAGCGACGGTAGCAGCTACTACGTCGACACCGAAGGGATGACCATGCCGGTGGATCCCGACTACACGGCACGTGTGCTGGTGGTTACCGGATGGCTCAGTGAGCCCGGCGCGGTGAACGGCGTTCGTTCCGTGTACGAGAACGACAGCATCCAGCAGCATTTCCGCAGTGATGACATCCACCGCCTCGCGCTTTTCATCCGCGAGGATCCCTTGTGGAACGCCCTCATCGACCAAGTGGTGGTGAACGCGGAAGGTGGTTTCGAGCTGATCCCCCGCATCGGTGGACAGCGGATCCTCCTCGGCGATGGCACCGCACTGGAACAACGCTTCGAGAAACTGCGCCTCTTCTACCGCGATGGCATGCCCAAGGCGGACTGGCGCCGCTATTCACGTATCGACCTGCGCTTCGCCGACCAGGTCGTTTGCACCAAACGAAACAGCCTTCAATAACCTGTGAGCACTATGGACAACCACCAAGACATCGTCGCCGGCCTGGACATCGGCACGACCAAGATCGCCTGCATCGTCGGGCGCCGGAACGAGCAAGGGAAGATCGAGATCCTCGGCATGGGCAAGAGCCGCAGCGAGGGCGTGACGCGTGGCGTGGTGGCGAACATCCCCAAAACGGTGGAGAGCATCAAGGTCGCGATGAACGAAGCCGCCGACATGGCCGGCGTGATCATCGAAACGGTGAACGTCGGCATCGCGGGCCAGCACATCCGCAGCATGCAGCACCGTGGCATGAAGATGCGCCAGAGCATGGAGGAGGAGATCTCGCAGAGCGACATCGATCAGCTGATCGATGAGACGCACCGCCTGGTGATGCCTCCCGGCGAAGAGATCATCCACGTGCTGCCGCAGGAGTACATCGTGGACAACGAGCAGGGGATCCCCGATCCCATCGGCATGAGCGGTATCCGCCTCGAAGCCAACTTCCACATCATCAGCGGACAGGTGACCGCCGCGCGCAACATCAACAAGTGCGTACATCGTGCGGGCCTCAACGTGACCGAGCTCATCCTGGAGCCGCT
>JAGODO010000394.1 GCA_017998165.1 Flavobacteriales bacterium
AGTCTTCGATGCCATGATCGGATCCAACAACGGCTTCACGTTCGTCGTTGGGCCGGTTGTTACGGGGCGCTGAAGTGGAATGTTCGGGAGGTCTGTTCGCGGCCGATGGAACGAACAGCGAAGCTGGTCCCGACCCCGGCGGTTCTCTTCCCGTTCCGGACCGCCGCGCCAAGGTTCAACCCATGCCGGAAGACAGCGACAGGCCCTGATCGCGCTGCGCATAACGGGAAATCCGCCAGTTGCTCAGCGTCGCCCGCCGGTTGCTCGATCGCGACCGCGCAACGGCTCCATGGCACGGCCTTTCCAAGGGTGCGGGTATCCGACCAAGTATCCACCTGAACCCAACACCACCACACCATGAATGCTCCCCTCCTTTTCCTTTTTGGGCTGCTCTCCCTGAACGCGGCAGCGCAAGATCCTCCGGCTCCTGTCCGTGAAGACCGCGAGTCCAGCGCCGCCATCGGTGTGCGGTTCGGCGCTCCGCTCGGGCGCTTTTCGGAGGCATGCAACAGCGCGTTCATCGGCTACGGGGTACAACTCGCTTTCGCCCACGACAGGCTTCCGTTCGATGTGGGCGTCGGGTTCGGTTGGGAGCTGATGTCGAGAAAGTCCTTCAAGATCCCCGTGGATTTCGAATACCTCCAGGACCAGACAGGGACACTGGTGCTGCGCAACAAGGTGACCACCCTGCTGCCCTTCGTGCGGTACCGGCCCTTGACCGGTGCATGGCAACCATACGTGGATGTTTTCGGCGGGGCCAACCTGTTCCACTCCCGTTCCCATGTGGACGTTTCCTCCCTGAATGATCCCATCCTCCGCCACTATGTACACACCGACATCGGTACATCGTGGGGATGGGCGACCGGACTGATGGTGCGCTTCTCGGACGAGTTGATGTTGGAGGGCCGCTACGAGCGTGGCTATGGAGGGCGTGCCACGTTCGTGGATCCATCTTCCTGCATGGTGGACAACAACGGACGGCTCCTGTATGACACGAACACCAGCATAACGCAATCCTGGAGGTGCCGACTGGCCTTGGTCGTGCGTTTGTGAATGCCAGAGCCTCCACAACGAAAAGCCCGGGCACCAGGCCCGGGCTTCTGCTTTTATCGGCGCTCGCGTTATGCGATGTTGATCTCGCGCACGGCCGGTTTCGCGGGCTCGGTCTTCCTGATGCTCACGGTGAGCACGCCATTGCTGAACTCGGCCGAGATGCCCTCGGTATCCACATTCTCCGGCAGCCCGAAGCTCCGTTTGAAGGCGCTGAAACCGAATTCGCGGCGGGTATAACGCTCCCCTTCCGCGAGATCCTGGTTCTTCTTCTCCGCGCTGATGGTGAGGGTGTTGTCCTCCACGTTCATCTTCAGGTCTTCCTTCCGGAATCCGGGAGCGAGCAGGTCGAGTTTGAAGCCGTCCTTCGTCTCGGTCACGTTCACGCGGGGCGTGGACCGGTGCATATCGTCGCTGCCGACAAGGTGGGAGAGGTCACGGCCGAAGAAGCCGTTGAAGAGCTCGTCGAACGGGGTGACGAGCGAACGCTGTGGGCGATGCTTCACGATCATGGCTGTTGCTGGTTTGATGTTGTTGTACATGTGCGCCGCCCCTTTTCCAACAACATGCCGTCACGGCCGACACGACAATATGTACGTTCTGCCAGGTACCTATCTGACGGATCGTCGGTTCCTGACCCGCAGGACCGACGAAATGGCCTATTGGGCCAGGAAGATGTAGGTCATGGTACCGCGCTGCGGATCCTCGGCGCTCGAGGATGCATCGAAGCGGGCCCGCTGGGCGGAACTCAACGCATTTTCCCTCATGCAATCATCCGCCCGGGTGCGTGACTCATCGATCTCGGCCTTGCGCATGCCGCCGTTCTGCCCCACGGCCACGCGGATGACCACCACGCCCTGGCCCATGCAGAGGTAGGCCGGCACGTCCAGATAAACGTCCGTGCGGCCGACCAGGTCATACGTGACGGTGGTCAACCCTTCCACGCGGGCGGGTTCGTTCTTCTTCGGGAGATAGCGCTTGGGGTCCCACTTGCTCGGGTCCAGTTCGGGCATCACGACCTCTTTGCCTTGGGCCTTGCGGGCCGAATCGCGCTTGCGGAATTCCTCGGCCTCAAAAGCGAGCAACTCATCCTCGACATCGCTGGCCATCTCGGCGCGAGCCTGAGGCCCCGGATACATGCGCACCTGCGGGCGTACCTCCGCCGTGATGTTGCTGGTCAGGTTCTTCACTTCCACGGGCTCGGACAGCGGCGGCTGCAGCATCGGATCCGGGGGCAGGTCTTCCGGTGCGGCCAACTCCATCACCATCTCGGCCTGGTCAGCGGCCTCATTCTCCTTGGGCAGCTTGCTCATGGCCATGGCGAAAAGCATGAACGTGTGGAGCATCAAAGTGCCCACCACGCCGAACTTGTGGCGCTCGAACCAGTCCAGGAAGCGATCGAACATGTGCTCCTTCCGGCAAAGTAACCCGCCCGCCGCTCAGCGCATCCGGATCCTCCACGGTTTCGGCCAACCATTATTCCAACGATCGCCTGCGGCATGCAGGAAGCCGAGCGGCAGACCGGCGTAGCGTACCAGCCGTACACCGGAACCGTCCCCCGCGTTCGATCCGGCCGGCAGGGAGGTCTCTCCGCGCAAGAAGGTGAGGGCCTCTTCCCTGGACAGGTCCAGAGCAGGAAAGGCCGCTGGTGAAAACACTTCGTTCAGGGCCAGCGCGGCGTGGGGCTTCCAGCGGTCACCCTTGCGCTCGGCCACGGGAATGCCCGGCGCTACCAGGTTCATTTCCCTCATGAACCGGTTGATGGTCGCGTGCCAGCGCGCAGGAGATGCGTACAGGACGCCATCCATTTCCACCAACGTCCAGGCATCCGG
>JAGODO010000395.1 GCA_017998165.1 Flavobacteriales bacterium
TGCAGTCCAAGCAACCGACCGTGTAGTTCCAGGGCAGCGCGTTCCCGTCCGAGCAACCCGTGAATGCAGTGGACGTGAACTTGAGCGTGAGCGCGAATTCCGGGTTCGTCGAGGTCCAACTCAGGCCCGTGAGATCCCCGGCGTTGCCTGTCCCTGAGTAAATGGGAACTCCTAATGAATTCGGTGCATCGAAGATCTGAAGCAGATCTCCGTCGAACTGGTAGATGCCGCCATTATTGAATTGCAGAATGAGCGGGTAACTGGAGTTGCCTTGATAGACCACCTCGTAGATCTCCGAGTTGCCGTAGCAGTAGTCGTACGTATTGGGTCCGCAGCTGATCAGCGGACAGGGGGAATTGACCAACTGCGGGGAGAATCCGTCGCAGCCGGTCTGGCCATTGTTCAGGAGCGTGATCTGAACGGGGGTGTTCAAAGCGAAAGGACCGACGGTCTGAAGGCCCAAGCCAACGTTGTTGACCGCAGGCGCTCCGCCGTTGTTCGTGATGTTCACATCGTTCGCCGAACCCAGGCTGGTGATGTCCACGTTCACGTAGTAGACACCGAGGTCGCAGGCCAGTTGCACGGCGTAAGTCGCTTGCGGTGCTGCGGCACAGTAGAAGTTCAGATACCAGGTGAAACCGGCCGTGCTCCAGTTGTCATCCCACTGGATATAGTAGGTGGTGCCCGCCACCGCGACCATGCCCAAGGCCTGCGAGGCGAAGGAGGAGCTTCCCGGGGCATACTGGCAGTCATCATCGCCGAACCCATAGCAGGTCTGGAATCCGCAGTCGCCGGTGAGGATGGACAAACGGGTATCCGCCCCTCCCAGGCATGACCCCACGTCGAAGGTGCCATCAACGACCGGGGTGAATGAGTACCAATCCCCATTGATGGCGCCCCCTACGAAGCAGGCGTTTATGCCGCCACCGCCCGAGGAAGGACCGTCGGCGACATAGATACCAGGAGTTACAGGGACGGCTGTGGCACAAGACTCCCCTTGCGGAAGCGCCCGGCCGGCCAGGAGCAAAGCGGTCAGGAACGGGATCGAGCGTAGCGAACGTGCTTGCATGCGTGGATGGGTATGTGGGGCCCAGCTAAGGGCGCTCGAAAAGTAGCTATTCGCATGCACCCCGGCCTGCCCACTTGCCAACCAATGAACCGTGGGCAGTGGAAAGCCGATACCCGGCGGTCCCCCTTCATCACAGTCACGGGCCATCCCGACCATGCGCACCTGTCCACGGCCGGTCATTGAGGCAGGTCCGAATGCCCGGTAACAGGCTGACGATCGCCGGCAACGGTCGGGCAAGCTCCCTCCTAGCGCTGGATCAGGACCGGGCTGCTGAAGGCGCCAGCGGACGAAGAGGTCCTCAGGGTGTACCCCCCGGGAGGCAGATGACCCACATTCACCAGGTACACGCCGCCTGGAGATGGACGCACGGTGCCGCGCATCACCCCCCGGCCCGCGATGTCGAACAGGTCCAAGGCGATCACCTCATCGGTCGCGCCCGCCCAGCGCAGATTGAGCACATCGGCGCAGGGCTGGGGGAACAGGGAAAGGTCCGTGGCCCCAACCTCCTCCTGCCCGACCAACCCGCAGCCCACGGTCCAATACAGAGGGAGGGTCACGTCACCCGTCGCACAGGAACCCTCTCCATCGCTGATCACCAACATGGTCAGCGCGTTGTCCGGATTGCTGCTACTGAGGGCCAGGCCGGCGACATCACCGCCCACGTCCCCGGCGAATACCAATTGCGCCGTCTGGTCAAGGCCGTTGTAAAGCCAGACCTCGTCGCCGTCCAGCAACTGCCCATAGGCGAAGCTGATCGTTACCGGGGTGTTCTGTCCGCTCTGGTAAACGAACCAGGCCGTGTCCGCATCGGCATAGCAGTACTCCACACCGACGGTCTCACAGGCGGTGACCACGCATTCATCCGGGGGCAGTGTGAACTCCTCGCTGTTGATCCGGCACAAGGGATTCGATCCGTTGAGCACGGTGATATGCGCGGTCTCACCCACCGGGATGGTCCCGATGAAGGTTGTTCCCAATCCGATGTTGCTCAACGTATCCTGCGACCACGAGTCGGTGATGCGCAGGTCGGCCGCAGAACCCAGGCTGGAAACGTTCACCGCCACATCAAAGCCATGGTGCAGGCAATCCGCGACCAGTTCGAAGGTGGCCGCGGGATTCGTGCAGTCCAGGCAGCTCACGCTCCAGTTCCAAGGTGTTTCGCCGCCTGTGCCGGCGCAACTGGTGAACGCGTTCGAGAAGAACCGCACGCACAGCGCGTTGTCCGGATTCGTGCTGGTGAACTGGAGTCCGGTGAGATCGCCGCCGTTGCTGCCCGTGTACACCAGCGGTGCCAGGTAATTCAGGCCGTCATACACCTCGATGTAGTCGCCGAACGTATCGATCGTCCCGCTGTTGAAGAGCAGCGAGATCGGGTAGGTGCCCGGGCTCTGGTACACGATGGTCGTGTCCATGTTGTTCGGATAGCAGAGGTCGAACTGATAAGGTCCACAACCGATCAACGGACAGGGTGCGCTGGTGAGCACCGGGGAATGGATGCTGCACAGCGCGTTCTCCACGACCAGTTCCACCTGCACTTCGGCGCCCAGCGGGAACGGACCCACGCTGTACGTGCCCGGTTCCGTCACATCAATGGCCGGTGCACCGCCCGTATTGGCGATGGTGACCGTAGGGTCCGACCCGAGCGCAGTGATCTCCGCAACGATGGAGAACTGGCTGTTCTCGCAGTCCAACACCACGTCATAGCTGGCTTCCGGTTGTTCGCAATCAAGGCATCCGACCGTCCAGTTCCATTCGGCCTGGCTCGCGGATGCGCACGATACG
>JAGODO010000114.1 GCA_017998165.1 Flavobacteriales bacterium
TGTTGCAGCCCACATGTGATCCGGTCGCTTGGTACAGGTTGCGCGATGAGCTGAAGGAGCCGCTCTCTGGGCCGGAGGACTACCGCGAACTGTTCACATCCGCCGTGGAACTCCGCCTGCGCAGCGACGTCCCTGTCGGCGTCTGCCTCAGCGGAGGACTGGATTCCACCAGCATCGTTGCCACCATTGCTGATCATGCCCAACGGCGCGACGTGAACACGTTCTCCGCAGTATATGGTGCCGGTCGCAAGGGCGATGAGTCGGCGTACATCGATCTGTTCCAGGGCCGGTTGCCGAACATGCGTTACACCGTGCCGGACGAGCAAGGGCTCATGGCCGATCTCGATGACCTCACGCGCACGCAATGCGAACCGGTGCCGAGCGCTTCCACCTATGCGCAGTACCGCGTGATGAAACTCGCGCACGAGCACGTGACCGTCACGCTCGATGGGCAGGGGGCGGACGAGAGCCTCGGGGGCTACCACTATTTCTTCGGTTTCTTCTTCAAGCAGCTCCTGCGGCAGGGGCGCATGCTGCGACTGATGGGGGAGATGAAGGATTATGCCGCCCTCCACCGTTCCGCGTTCGGCTTCAAGTCGTTCGCATTCTTCCTCCTGCCGACGGCATTGCGCGCGCATGCACGGGTGGCCGAGAAGGGCTACATCCATCGCGACCTGCTGCGCGCCCAGGCCGGGACAGCGGGTGATGTGACCGACGGCATTTACGGCTCGAACAGCATGCGCGAAGCCCTCATCGACCACTTCGAGCACAAGCTGGAGCACCTGCTGAAGTGGGCGGATCGTTCCTCCATGCGCTTCTCCGTTGAGGCCCGTATGCCCTTCCTGGACCATCGGCTGGTAGAGCGTACCATCCCCATGGCGGACCGGTGGTTCATCCACCGGGGCATGACCAAGCATGTGTTGCGTGAGGCCATGCGCGGTCGCATCCCGGAAGCCGTGCGCATGCGGCGGGACAAGGTCGGCTTCGATACGCCCGAGGCCGAATGGTTCCGGACCCCGCTTTTCAGGACCTTCATCCTGGATATGCTGCGCTCACAGCGGTTCGCGTCGAGAGGCCTGGTGGATGTTCAAAAAATAGAGCGCATATACGACGAACATCTTCAACGAAGGAACGACCGCTCACGCGAAATTTGGAAGCTGATCCACTTGGAGATGTGGTTCCAGCACTTCATCGATCGATGAACTTCACGCATCTGGCCTACAAACTCGTTCGCTTCAGCGGCCTGCCGTTCCTGTTCCGCGAGATCCTGTTCCGCAACACCACGCGCATCGTCGTCTTCCATGATCCCGGCGTAGCGGAGTTCCGACGGGCGCTGGGCTATCTCCGGAAGCGCTACAATATCATCTCCCTGGCCGAACAACTTTCAGGCAGACCCCTGCCGCCGAGATCGCTGGTGATCACCTTCGATGATGGCCATCGCGGGAACCACGCATTGCTCGGGACCTTCCGCGAGACGGGCATCATCCCGACGATCTTCGTTTGCGCCGGCATCGTGGGTACGAAAAGGCACTTCTGGTTCGCCCACGCCGGACGCAATGGTTCCTCGGAGCCCTTGAAGACGATCCCTGACGAACAGCGGTTGGAGGTCCTCGCGCGGAGCGGTTTCCGTCCCGAGCGTGAGTTCCCCGAAGCACAAGCCCTGCAGCGCGGGCAGATGGACGCCATGAAGGAACTCGTCGACTTCCAGTCCCACGGCGTTTTCCATTCCTGCCTGCCGAACTGCGCGGATGAGGTCGCGGAGTTCGAGATCACGGCATCAAAAGGGATGCTGGAAGGAATGTTGGGGAGGCCCGTTACCGCTTTCGCTTTCGCCAATGGGGACTACTGCGCGCGCGACCTTGCGCAGGTGAAGCAGGCCGGTTATCGCTGCGCGCTCACCGTGGACCACGGCTTCAACAGGCCCGGTGATGACCCCTACCTGCTCAAGCGCCTGAACGTGGATGACAGCGGCAACATCGATGCGTTGAGCGCGAAGGCGAGCGGAGTGTGGGCCCTGCTGGGGAGCATGTTCCTGCGCCGTCGACGCCTTTCAGGGTTCCGGGATATTCCGTTGCCCGCGCCCTTGTCCGCAGCGGCGGCCTGATCACAACTCCTGGCCCATGAAGGTCGAGCGCTACGACAACGTCGAGGGCCTGCGCGGAACGCCGGTCCATGGGGCGTTGCGACGCTTCCTGGCGGACGAGCCGAATTCGGGTTTTTTCCAGTCGCCGGATCACATGGAGTTCATCCATCCTGTGCGCGGGTTCAGGCCAGTGCTCCTCGTGGTGCGCGATGCACGAGAGGAGGTGGTCGGCTCATTGCTGGGCGTGTACCAACGGGACGGTGCCGGCCTCAAGTCCTGGATGTCGCGCAGGCTCGTCGTGCATGGCGGGCCGCTTGGCGGGGAGGATGCCGCGCGCGCGCTGCTGACGGCTCTGCTGGAGGACGCGAAGGGGAAGGCCATCTACGTGGAGTTCCGCAATTCCTTCCGCACGGATCACCTGCGTACCGTGTTCGAGGGCTGCGGCTTCACCTTCACGCCACACCTGAACTTCATCGTCGACCTGGCCGGTGAGGAGCAGGCGATGAGCAAGCTCACTCCGAACCGGCGCCGGCAGGTGCGCAATGGACTCGCCTCAGGGGCGGTCCTGCAGGAGGGTGCGACAGATGAGGAGCTGCGCGCTCTCTATACACTGTTCAGCACGATGTATCGGGAAAAGGTCCACAAACCGCTGCCGGACTACGCCCTCTTCAAGCGGTTCCAAGAGTCGCCGCTGGGGCGCGTGTTGCTCGTGAAGTACGATGGGCGGGTGATCGGTGGAAGTCTCGGCCCCGTGTGCGACGGACGCGTGAGCTATCAATGGTTCGCGTACGGCGACAATTCAGTGGAAGGCGCTCATGCGAGCGTGCTGGCCACTTGGGCGCACATCGCCTATGCCGCGCGCGAAGGTCACAGCATTTTTGACTTCATGGGCGCGGGGAAGCCAGGCCAAGGATACGGCGTGCACGAATTCAAATCGCGCTTCGGGGGTACCGAGGTGAACTACGGGCGCTACGGAAAAGTGTTGGAGCCGACCCTTTACAGGCTGGGCGTTTTCGCGCTTGGCACCTATCATCGCATGGTGCGCGGGGTGCGTGCGAAGCTCTGATACGACCATGTTCCGCGCGCTCATCGACATCGGCCACCCCGGGCACGTACACCTCTTCAAGCATCTCGCCCGACTGCTTGTGGCTGATGGAGCCGAGGTGTTGTTCACCGCACGCCGCAAAGAGTTCGAGATCGAACTCATCGAAGGCGAAGGCTTCAACTACGAGTGTTTCGGTCCGCACTACCGCTCCCTGCCGGGCAAAGTGTGGGGGCTGCTCCGATACGATCTGGCCATGATCCGCACGGGACTGCGCTTCAAGCCTGACCTCATCATCGGTCACGGCTCCATCATAGGCGCGCATGCCGCGCCTTTTGTCGGAGCCAAGTGCCTGGCCTTGGAGGACACCGGGAACATGGAGCAGGTGCGGCTCTATCGCCCCTTCGTGGACGCGATCCTGACGCCGCAGGTATTGGACAAAGACCTTGGACCCAAACAGGTGCGCTACAACAGCTATCACGAACTGGCCTACCTGCATCCCGAGTTCTACACGCCTGACCCGGCCATTCTCGGTTGGTTGGGGGTCGCTGCCGACGAGCCTTATGCGATCGTCCGTTTCGTTTCGTGGAACGCCACGCATGACCTGGGCCTGAAGGGTCTGGACCGTGAGGAGAAGATCGGGCTCGTCCAGTCGTTGTCCAAGCGTATGCGCGTATTCATCACCGCCGAACGCGCGGTAACGGAAGAACTGCAGCCCTACTGTCTGCGCATCCCGCCGGACCGCTTCCACCACGCGTTGAACTACGCGTCGCTCGTGGTGACGGAAGGGACGACCACTGGCACGGAAGCCGGTATCCTCGGGGTCCCTGTCGTATTCGTGAGCACCTTCCAGGATCCCAACCTGCGCGAGATGGAGGGTTTTGGCCTGGTGCGCAACACCTCGGTGGCCAAGGATGCCTTCCAAGCGATGGAAGACATGCTGGCCGCGGATCGCCGGGTGTTCCGCCAGCGCGCAGCGGCCTTCGTGGCGACGAAGGACAACGCGACCAGATTCTATCACCGGTTCATCCGGGAGAGGTACATGACCAAGGTCTGAAGAAAGAGCGCCGACCCTAGATACCGGTAAAAGGGAGCGTTTCGCCCATGGGGGCCATCATCCCGAACGAAGAGGAGAATCCCGCTCCGAGCGTCATTCCGGTGCGCACGAATATTTGGACCCCGCTCGCCGTGCCCGCGATGAAGAAGAGCTGCAGGATATTCGCCGACCATGCCGCGCCGCCGCCGCTGGTCCAATGTGCTGGGCCGGCGAAGATCCCTACCGGTACGGGTTTGATGGTCAGGAAATCGTCCCAGGGTCCTTCGAACGTGAACGACCCGGGCACCTTCGGTATCCCGAAGCCGACGCCTCCTCCTCCGTAGCTGTAGAATTGGGTGAGTGAGTTATGGGTATCCCAGATCTGGAAAACCAGGGCATCTCCCAGCAAGCCTTCGCCTATGCTGACTCCCCCTTTGAACCTGATGCGGAAGTTCGTGGAAGCAGGTGACGGTTTCCGCGGTGGAGGGAACGGCAGTTCGGGAGGGATCACGGGGCCATCGTGCGGATCGATGGGTCCGAGCCTGCGTGCCATCCGGTTGAGCCTGGCCAAGGTCCTGCCGTAAGGATCCACATGTCCGTCCTCCGATAGCAGCTCGGAGGTATACAACCTGTTCTGGGTCTGCTGGAACCGGAGTATCGCCACGTACAGTTGTCGGGCCGAGGCCGTAGGCGGAAGTTGATCTTCCGTTCGCCCAGATCCGCCTTCCGAGCGGTCCGTTGTGTTCAGCAATTTGACGATCGTAGCAACATCTTGAGGCAGGTTGTAACAAAGAGTGGTTCCGTTGTTCGTCATACCTACGGAAGCTCGGATCTTGTCATCTTGCATGGCATCTGGATCTTTGAATGTTGGTATATCATCAGGACTTGAAGAAGAATAGTATGTGCCTTCGCGGACAAAGATGTTGTCCCCCTCGGCCGGGTGAAATACCCACCTGTGGGTAATTGCCGGGTTGTCGCCCGCATGTGAAGAAGCAGGTGGACGTATCGTTCTCTAAACAGGAGAGCGCCTTACTTGTCGAAGGGAGGTCCGGTCCGGGACGTCCCTCAGCTATTTTCCGCCCGGTCTGTCACACGCTCCGCACGCGCTTGAACAGCACGTTGTAGACGCCCTTGAAGAGATAACGCATGTCCGTGGTGAAGGGGCTGCGCTCGTAGGCTTGCAGGTAATCCCGCTCCACCATCCAGATCTCGTCGAAGGTGTTCGGCACGTGCACGATGACCGGTGGGATGAGACCGGGTTTGAAGCGCTTGCGGTAGGCTTGGAACTCCTCCGGGAAGAGCCCGAGGTACTGGCGGCTGACCGGTCGCACACCGAAGAGCTTGAGGTCGCCCTTCAGGAAATTCCAGATCATGGGCAGCTCGTCCAGCCAGTACTTGCGCATGAAGGCGCCCACGGTGGTGATGCGCGTGTCGTCCTTGAATCCGGCACCCCCATCGTAGCCGTTGCGCTCGAAGATGTAGGCCTGGATGTACTCCGAGTAGGGGGACATCGTGCGGAACTTGTAGACCTTGATCATGTTGCCACCGCGGCCCACGCGACGCAGCCGTATGAGCGGCCCGTATGTGGCTTCCATGTCGTAGGCCGGTTCGGCCACCTTCTCCACCGTGAAGTGGATGATGCTGCCTTTCACCTCGGTGCGCATCATGCGGAAGCCGCAGGCGTAAAGGCGGCCGATGGCTTCCATTTCGGACATCACACGGCCCCGGCCCTCGGTGAGGATGAAGTACACTTTGCGCAGCCCGGGCAGTTTGGGCCATACGCGGTGCAATGTGTAATCCGTGGCGTACAAGACCTTGTTCAGGGGCCGCGGGTACTTGGCCAACATCTTCTGCTTGCGTGCCCGTGCGCTCTCCACGCGGCCGGAGAACAGGCCGCCGATGGGCAGGTCGCGGTTGACGGCCTCGAGGAATTTGTTCACCCGCCGCTTGTCGTTGAGCAGTTCACGCTCCACGAACTCCTCTACGTCCGGCTTCGCCTCAAGGACCTCCATTGGATGATGCCGTATTTGGCGTAGTTCTTCATGTGTTGCACCACGCGGTCGCGCAGCCACAGCGGAGCGGAATCCGTCCAACGCTGCGGATGGAACGTGAGCATGACGGGAGACGGGAAGATGCCCTTGCGGATCGCCCGCGCCATGTCCTGCGTGCGGCGGTAGCGCTTGGCAGGTGGTGAGGCCGCGCGATCCCGCACGCTGTACGCATCCCCGTCCCAGCGGCCGCCGGTGTCTGTGAAGTAGGCGATGCGCCGGAAGTCCAGGTCCAGGTAAGGCTCGCCGATGATCCCGAGCGAACGATAGTCGTACCGGTGCCAAAGGGCCTTGTTGTCGAAGCGTGAGCGCGGACTGCCGTGCATGCAGATGCTGGTGATGGGCACCACATCGCGCAGGCGCTGCAGGTTCCTGCGGAAGAGGTCGTAAGCGCGGTCGGCGTCCCCCTTGCACAGGTCCATTTCCTCGTAGTGGTAGCCCACTTCATGGCCCAGGTCATGCACCTCACGCACCACACGTTCATCGAAGCTCTGTGGCAGCATGCGGAAGTAGTAGGTGCCCACGATCCCACGTTGGTGCTGGATGCGGGCGAATGCCAGCGAGTGGAGCTTGCGGTCATCCACATCGTGACGCAAGAGGACAGCATGCTCTTCGGGAACGCGCAAGTGATCGCTGAACGACTGGAACCGGTGCCCGGTGTCATTCAGCGCATCGAGCAGCTCACCGTAGACGGTGAGCGTGAGGTCCCGCGAAGTCATGGAGGGAAGAGGACGAACGGCCGTGCGGCCGCGCGGGGCAAAAATGAAAGGTGCCGACCGCGCGAGGCAAGCCGTACTTATCCACACCTGTTGAGGACCGTGGGGGACAGGTTGTGTACATCCTGTCGCACAGGCACTAGAGGCCGCCGTGGCGCTCGCGGAATCGTGCCAGCGTCATGGCGCTATGATCTTTCGGCGAGAGCAGGGGGGGCGCCTCCAACGGCCAGGTGATGCCGATCTCCGGATCGTTCCAGAGCACCCCACCTTCGCGCTCCCGGTCGTAAGCGTGATCCACCTTGTACTGCACTTCGCTCAACTCGCTCAGTGTGCAATAGCCATGGGCAAAGCCACGCGGGATGAAGACCAGGTTGTTCGAGCCCGAGGACAACCGGAGGCCGCCCCATCGGCCGAACGTGGATGAGCCGCGCCGGAGGTCAACGAAGACATCGAAGACCTCGCCAAGCGTGCAACGAACGAGTTTCGCTTCCGCCGCTGGAGGGAACTGGAAGTGCAGGCCACGCACGATGCCTTTGCGCGTGTTGCGCGACTGGTTCTCCTGCGCCCATTCACGGTGCAGCCCGGCGGCACGCATGGCCGCCGTGTCGTAGGTGCGCATGAAGTGGCCCCGCTCATCCGCGATGGGGGAGAGCCGTATCTCGAAGACGCCCGCTATGTCCAGTTCACGGATGTCCAAGGCGTTCAAAGCGTTCCATCTGTGATCGGTAGAGGGCCGTGGCGTCGGTGTTGTCGTGGAGGTAGCCCTCGGCGGTGAGTTCCATGGCTTGTGCAAAGGAGAGGCGCGGTCGCCAACCCAGGTGCGCGGCGGCTTTGCCGCTGTCGAGCATCAGCATTTCCGCTTCGTGGGCCGTGGCCGGGGTTGTGTCCCAAGAGCCCCGCCCGGTGATGGTGATCAGGGCCTCGGCCACATCGCGCACGGTATGCACCTGGTCGGCGGATGGACCGAAGTTCCAGGCTCCGGCGAACCGGGCCGGCTCGGTCATCAAATGTGCGGCCAGCAGGAGGTAGCCGTGCAAGGGCTCCAGGACATGTTGCCAGGGACGAACGGCGCCCGGGTTCCGGATGGGAAGTGGGCGGCCGGCCTCCAGCGCACGGAAAAAGTCGGGGACGATACGGTCCTCTGACCAGTCGCCCCCCCCGATCACGTTGCCGGACCGGGCCGATGCGATGCCAGCGGCCCCCGGCTCGGAGAAGAACGAGCGACGATACGCCGCGATCACGATCTCCGCCGCTCCTTTGCTCGCGCTGTACGGGTCGTGACCACCGAGCGGGTCCGTTTCAGCATAGGGCTCCCGCCGCCCGTGGTTCTCGTAGCACTTGTCGGTCGTCACCATCACCGCCGCTCGCACGGATGGTGTGTGGCGTATCGCATCCAGAACGTGTACCGTGCCCATCACATTCACATCGAAGGTGGACACCGGCGTGCGGTAGCTCTCCAGCACCAACGAACGCGCGGCGAGGTGGAAGACCACCTCCGGGCGCTCTTCCTGGAACAGTTCCATCAACGGGTCGCGGTCGCGGATGTCGCAACGCAGATCGCGCATGCGGGTGCCGATGCCGCTCGTTCCGAAGACGCCGCGCTTGCCAACCGGGTCGAGGGCGATGCCTGTGATGGAGGCCCCGAGCTTTTCGCACCAGAGCGCGAGCCAGGAACCCTTGAAGCCCGTGTGCCCGGTGATCAGCACACGTTTGCCGCGGAGGACGGACGCATCCATCACGGCCACACCTTCCATTTCGCTTCGCCCCGTGCCCACAGATCATCCAACGCCTGGCGATCGCGCAGTGTGTCCATGGGCCGCCAGAATCCCGGGTGGCGATAGGTGTACAACTCGCCTTCGCCGGCCAATTGTTCCAAGGGGCCGCGTTCAAAGACCGTGTCGTCGCCATCCGTGATGTGGTCGAAGACGCCGTGCTCACAAACGAAGAATCCCGCGTTGATCCAGGCGCCGTCGCCCTTGGGTTTTTCTACGAACCGGCCCACCCGACCATCCTCCCGGATGTCCAGTGCGCCGAAACGCCCCTCGGGTTGGGAAGAGGTCATCGTCATGGCTCGGCCGTGCGCGCGGTGGAAGTCGAGCAGCTTCGTGATGTCGATGTCCGACAAGCCGTCGCCATAGGTGAGCAGGAAGGGTTCCCCGGACGGCACGTAGGGCTTCGCACGCAGCACACGCCCGCCCGTCATGGTGTCCGGTCCTGTGTCCAGCAGCGTCACCTTCCACGGTTCGCTCGGATTGTGGTGGATGTGCATGGCGTTGTTCGCCAGGTCGAAGGTGACGTCCGAGTGGTGCAGGAAATAATTGGCGAAGTACTCCTTGATCATGTGGCCTTTGTAGCCGCACAGCACGATGAACTCGGTGAATCCGTGGTGGGCATAGATCTTCATGATGTGCCACAGGATGGGCCGTCCGCCGATCTCCACCATGGGCTTGGGCCGCAAGCCTGTTTCCTCGCTCAACCGCGAACCGTAGCCGCCCGCCAGTATCAGGACCTTCATCGTTCGGAGGTGCGCGCCGGTGTTCGTTCTACGGTGACAACAAGACGGCGGGAAGATACCGGAACAGCAGCAGGAGCAGGGCCGGCTTCACGCGCAGCGGGGTGCCCGGTCGCGCCAGAACACCGAGCGCCTTGCGCGCCAGTATCCGCTTTTCGTCGCGCGATACCGGGGTGCCGCATCGATGGTGTTCCAAGAGCAGGCCGCCCAGCTGCGACATCATCACGCGTCGGTTACGGGCCTGCGCGTCGGCGCTGGTGACCCCGCCCTGGCGATAGGCCGTTGTTCTGGCGGCCAGGAAATGCACCCGGGTGCGCATCGCCACCTGCAACCACCGCAAGTGATCGCCGATGAGCTCATCGCGGCAGGCGTTGGGCCGCAGCGCTTCCAACAGCTCGCGACGTGCCACGGCGGTGGAGTTATTGATGAAGTTCCCTTGGAGCAGCCGCGTGAAGACGTGACCGTGAGCGTAGTCTGCCCGAAGGAGGTCGTAGCCGTCGTTCGACAGCGGTGCGCCGGCGCGCGTAACGATGCTCACATCCGAATAGGACAGGCCATGGTCCGGATGTGCTTCCAGAAAGGCGACCTGGTCCGTCAGTTTGTCCGGGTCGGTCCAGCGATCATCGCTATCGCAGATGGCCACGTATTCAGCCGTGCAATGCTTGAGCGCTTCCACGGTGCGCCGGGCAATGCCCTTGTTCCCGTCACCGGGCAGGTACAGCATGCGATCACCGTACGCAGCGGCCATGCGCTCGCAGAGCTGTGGCGTGGCATCCGAAGAACCATCCTCCGCGATGATGAGCCGCACAGGGAAACCCGCCCGTTGCGCCCATACGCCCGCAACGGCATCCTCGATGAACGGCGCCACATTGTACGCGAGCATCAACACGTCCACCGAGGGCGCGTGGCGCTGGTTCATCGCCGCGTCCATGATAAGCGTGACCCTTTTCCGGTCATTGTCCAGACCTTGGGCAGTACGGTCCCCGTCAGCAGGCGCCATTCATGCGTGCGCAGGGCCACGTGCAGGGCGAGATAGGTG
>JAGODO010000396.1 GCA_017998165.1 Flavobacteriales bacterium
ACCATTCCTGCTCGGCTGGAACGGGTGGCACCGCGCCGGTGCTGAGATCACATCCATCGAGGATCGCGGTAAGCGCATCGCCGGTGTTGGGCTGCGGCACGCTCAGCGCCCCCAGGTCCCAGCTACCACTGGTCCAGTAGGTGCCGCCCACCGCCACGCCACAACTGTCGTCCACGGCGATGCACAAGGCCTCGATGTCGCTCGTCGCGTTGCCCGATCCGCTCAAGCTCACCCATTGCGCTGTGCCGAAGCGATCGGTCTTGAACACCATCAAGGCTTCACCGCCCGCAGCGCTGGCGGCCAGGCCGCCGACGGAGAGCAGCGTGCGGTGGTTGCCGGCCACCCACGCATCGCCGTTGGCATTCACCGCGATGTCGCGGGCGAAACCGTAATTGCCGTCGTCCGGCATCACCACCCAGTTCACTTCGCCGACGCTGTCGATGCTGGCCAGGTAGTGGACGCCCGAGGGGTTGCCGCTGATGATGTCCGCCGGGTCGATGTGGTTCGCACCAAAACCGGCCACGTAGCAGTTGCCGTCCGCGTCCACAGCCACCGCCTCGGGCTCGTAGCCGAAAAGCTTCACCCATTGCGCCGTGCCGCCAGCGCTATAGCGCGCCACGAAACCATGCGGATTGATGTCCGGCACCGTCTGCAGGATGGTATCGAACTGCGCATCGCTGCGGATGCGGCCCGTGATGGCGATGGCGCCGTCAGGATGCACGGCCAGGTCGGCGATGTTATCCGACAGGTAGCTCGCACCGCCCGACTGGTCGTACCAGATGATGTTCCCGTGGCGGTCCATTCTCGTCAGCAGGATGTCCACGCCTTCGCTGCCGTAGGTGGACAGCGTGGTGGAACCGATCATGAAGGTCGTATCGCGACTGGTTGCGCCAAGCACCAGGTCACCACCAGGCATGGGCTCCAGCGCCACGGGCCTCAGCTCGCCGCCGATGATCCGCACACGCACGAGATCGCCGTCACTGGTGAAGGTGGCGAGGAACACGTTGTTTCCCGGGGCGGTCAGCACCGTGTCACCGATCATGCCCGTATCTGTAAACGTGCCCACGAAGTGGATCGTATCATCGGACGTCACAGCCAGTGCGGAACGCCTCATGTATCCCGGGTTCAGGAGCTGATGACCCACGGGAGCCACCCAGTCCAGCGCTCCGCTGGCGCTGTACGAGGCCAAGTAAGAACTCGCCGGGTACGGCAGTGTATCCGTGCCGATCACCACTGGACCGGCGCCGGTGATCACTTCAACGACATGGCCCGTGGAGGTGAACCGGATGGCGGTGACGTCTTGGTTCGCGGTGCCCGAAGCCTGCCAGGCATGGGTGAACACCTGTGCGGCAGACGGCAGCGTACACAAACCGCCCACCGCGACGACCATGGTCTTGAGCAGCGTTCCTCTCATGGTATGGAAGACGACGGTCAAGGATAAAAGTAGCCTTTTCCCCCTCACCATCTCCACCACATCCTCCACGCTCGACTTGCTGCCGGGTTTACTTCGGAAGTTCATCCATGATCAAAGTAAGCGCGATCCTGCGCTTCTTCAGTGCCTTCAGCGGCCATGCGGAGGAGCAGGTATGCTCAACGCCGTTCCCGGTGATAGGCCGATCCAGGTTGATGCAGTCGCGATCCCTTCAACTCGCGCGCGCGTCCACGCTCGTATGGATGCCGCGTTGTTGCGGAGACCTTGAGGGAAAATACAATGCGAGATACGTTCAGGCGCTGCGATGACCGCTGCGTTCACTATTGCCGCCTCAGGATCCCGTATCCTCTTGAGCGCACAGCGTTGTTGCGGAGAGCCCGGAGGAAGTACAGGGCACCCTGCAACCAACATGACACCCACTCTTCGCACCAAGCACAGTTCACCCTCGCCCAAGTCACCGGCAACCCATTCGTCAATAGTGGCTCATCCAACCTGTAGCCCACGCATGAGTGCCGTGCAAGCAGCCATCGATGAACCTGCAAGGCAGTACTATTCGTGGAGCATTGGCCACGAATAGGCAGTACCACATGGGGCACGATCGCCGATCGTCACCCGTACGTGCATTTGAACAGTCGACTATCCGCCTTACCACGTGCGGCACGATCCGCGATCGGCACCCGCGATTGCTTTCAAGCAGTGTGCTATCGGCCTCCCCATAGGGGGCACGATCGGCGATCGTCACCCGCAGCTGCTCACGAACAGTGTGCTACTGGCATCCCCGTAGGGGGCACGATCCGCGATCGTCACCCGCAACGGTCCCCGAACAGTGTGCTATCCGGCTCCCCATAGGGGGCACGATCGGCGATCGTCACCCGCGACGGCTCTCGAACTGTGTGCTGTCCGCAACCCCATAAGGGGCACGATCGGTGATCGGCACGCACGCTGGTCCTCCAGAAGGGCACCGTTCGCCCGCCCATAGGGGTGACGATCCGCATGTGTCACCCATGAGCACAACATGGCCGGGGGCACGATCGGTGAAGTCCAGGTACAGGTGCCCATCAACCACCAGTGAATGGGAAGGGACCATGGCACAATGCGATAGCCAGTAGCACCCACTGCGCCCTCGGTCAGGGGCGAACCGAGAGGGCCGCTGCCCCGTTGAAGTGCGCCAAGAAGACCTAGACCATGCGACACCACGATATCACCCTGCGCGTAACGCGCCTCACCATGCCCGCGCTCTTGGGCATGGGCAGCAACGTGTACGCCAAGATGAACGGCAACCCGGCCTTTCCTGATCCACCGGTGAGCATGCCGGAGATGGAAAGCATGATCAACCGCTTCACCGGGCTCATCACGCTTGCGACCCATGGCAGCAAAATGGCGCTCGTCCATC
>JAGODO010000397.1 GCA_017998165.1 Flavobacteriales bacterium
GGGCGCTCGTAGGTGCTGCTGGCGATCGTATTGGCGAACGTGAAGAACTTCTTGGTCGGGTGGTCCTTGCGGCTCAGGCGCTCGAGCATCAGCCCGAACTCGTGGCGCAGCATGTTCTTCAAGCGGCTCTCGCAGACGAAGCGATTGCCCGGCTCGGGGCCGTAGATCGCGTTGCTGAAGTCCTTGTCGTACGCGCTCATCGCCTTGGCGATGGTCTGGCTCGCCCCGCCGGCCCGGAAAAAGTGCCGCACGGTCTCCTGGCCTACACCGATCTCGGCGAACGTGCCGTACAGGTCCGTGTCCAGATTGATCCGCCGCGCCTTCTGGCCAGGGCTCAGGGGAACGCGGTGCTGCTCGTGGTTGGTCATGCTTTGTCCGCCGTAGCCGATGGCGGAGGTGTGGTTACAAGGGTCCACCCTCGTGTGTACAAATGTAGCGGGGTTGCCTACCCGGTGCCGCATACGGTTTGATGAACGGGGAGGAGTGGCGGACGACCCGGCGGGGCGACTTGTCACCATCGCCTGGCACGGCCGGAAGCAGCCGGTTGACCGCTGGGGAGGCTTACCAACAACCCGTCGATGTCAATTGCCCGCTCCCCGCCTCGGACCTTGCCATTCCTGTCGCATTTTCGACCCCGCCAACCCTATGGACTTCCTCGCACTGGACTTCGAGACGGCCACCGCACAGTGGAGCAGTCCCTGCGAGCTCGGGATCGCCGTTGTTCGGCAGGGGGTGGTGGCCGAGGTTCGGAATTGGCTCATCAAGCCGGCGAGCTGGCCCCATTTTTCCCCTTGGAACGTGGCCGTGCATGGCATCAGGCCGGCCGATGTGGCGGATGCGCCGACCTTCGATGAACTCTGGGAGGAGGTGGGTCCGCTCGTGCGGAACAGCACCATCGTGGCCCACAATGCGAGCTTCGACATGGGCGTGCTGCGCGGCACACTGGCCAGCTACCGCATCGGCCACCCGCTGTTCCAGTACTTCTGCAGTGTGAGCCTGGCCAAGCGCCTCTGGCCCCAAATGCCCAAGCATGATCTGAAGACGCTTTGCACGCGACACGGGATCCCGCTTGTCCACCATCGCGCCGGCAACGACGCTGAGGCGACCGCGCGTCTGGTCATTCGCGCAGGTGAACAGCTGGGCACATCGAGCATCGAGGACCTGTTGATCCGCGCTCGCTTGAACATGGGCGCGTTCTATCCCGGGGGCCATCGCACCCCGGGCGGAAAGGTCACCGCCATTTCCGGGTATTGAACCGCAAAACCGCCGAACCGAGGAACCGCAAAAGGAAGAAGTGATCTCCTCAGGCACTTCTGCGGTTTTGCGGTTTCCTACTCCTTCATGAACCGCAGCACCTGGCTCCGGCCAGTGGCGGTCGCCAGCAGGGAATAGCTGCCTTGGCCCAAGGCCGAGACATCGAACCATTGTTCAGCCTTGGCCGTGGCCTGCGACCCCATGACCACGCGTCCGAGCGCATCGCTGATGACGACGCTCAAGGTGCCTTGTGGAGCATCCAGCAGCAGGCGGAGCGGGCCGACGGTCATGGTGGGGAAGAGCCTGGCGGAAAGCCGTGCGAGGCGCTCTTCGATCCCGATCGAGGCGATGTCATAGCACGCGCTGGTATCAACGCAACCCTCATCGGTCACTTCCACCGCATAGCTGCCATTGGCCGTAGGTTGAAAGGTCTGAAAAGACGCTCCGGGTATCTCCGCGAAACCGTTGTCACAATCGAGCCATTGCCAGGATGCGCTGCCGTTCAAGCTGGTGAGTTGGGTGGCCGTGGCGTTCACGCTGATGTTCACCGGAAGCTCGGTCACCGTTACGGTCACCACCGAATCGCAGCCGGACTGGCCCGTGTAGGTGAAGGTGTACGTACCAGTGGAAAGTGGTTGACCCTCGTGCATGTAGCTGGCCCCTGGGCATACATCGGCGTTGAGCGAAGTGCCCACGCCGGCGCCTTCCACGAAGTTGCTGCCAGCCCCCGTGAGCGCGAAGCCGACGAACTCGCCGTCCATCGTGCCCGTCGCGTCCGTGAGTGAAGTGATCGCGGTATTGTCCCCACCGGCCGTGCCTTGATCGCAACCGTAGAACAACACCAGGTCCGGATCGGCCAGGTCCGCGGAACCGTTCAGCAGACAGGCGATCTCCGCTTCCGTGATCGCGCGTTTCCAGAGGCCGATCTCGTCCGCCTTTCCATTCAGGGTGAATTCGTTGATCTGGTAGGTGAGGTTGCCGATCTGGAAGGGCGAGGTGGCGTTGATCACGGTGCCCGGAGCGCTCGCACTCGATGATAGCGCACCATTGATGTAGAGGCTCAACGTGGTGCCATCATGCACCAGGGCCGCGTGGTTCCAGGTGTTCAGTTGCACGCCGCCGCCTTCGATCGTGTAGACGTCCGCGAAGCCGAAGCGGATCCGGGCCTCCAGCGACGTGCCCGTGAGTTGCAGGAGGTAGAAGTCGAAGTCGTTCTCGTTGCGGAACCCCGCGATGCCATCAAAATCCGGGAAGCCGGGGGCCGCATTGCGCGGGTAGAACCAGCAGCTCATCGAAACTCCGGTTCCGCCGACGAGCAGGGCCGATGAGTTGGCCACGGTCACACGGTCATCCACGCCATCGAAGTCAAGGGCGTTCTGCGTTTGAGCGGAACTGGCCAGGGCAGAGGTGATGAGCAGCAGGCAGGGTAAGGTTCGGTCCATCGGGTCTGGTTTCGGGAGAGACGAAAGCTATGGGTCCGGACGTTGTTCGGCACCTTGCACCATGGAACGCTCCATACTGCTCATCATCATGGCGCTGGTCGGATCGGTCGCGGT
>JAGODO010000398.1 GCA_017998165.1 Flavobacteriales bacterium
TTTATCCCCATGCCGGCATGGCTTGATGGCTGGGCCCACGCGGTAGCCGTGAAGAGAAGGGCGAAGACGAGGGATAGCGGTAGCGATCTTGGCATGGCCGACGGGTTCCGCGCCCGTTTACGATGTACCGATGCCCAAGTTGGCCTTGAACCGGACTGATTCGACGAGTCTGGCCGACGTGGCTATGAGCAAGCGCGGTTCATCGCCACACGCCCGGTCATCGCACCAAGGGCAAGCGCAAGGACCGGACGCCCGAACCGTCCGTCAACAGGAGGGAATAGCAGCCCGGCGAAAGCACACCTACGGATCGCATGATGCGCGACCCCTGGTCAGTGAACCGGCTGACCGCACGGCCGCTCGCATCGATCAGCGTTGCGTCCAACCGTTCCGTTCGGCCGGGCCGGTCGATCTGAAGCAGACCATTGTCGAAGCGCGCGGTGATGGGCGATGTGTCTGCGGCTCCGATCGCGGAATTCACGGAAACCTCCACTTCGCAGACATGCGTGGTAACATCGGAACCCGCGATGTTGGTGGCCGTGAGGCTCGCGTCATAGCAGCCCGGAAGCGGGTACGTGATTCCTTGGGGCTCCTGCGCCAAGGAGAGATCCTCGTTCGCACCGGGAAAGTTCCACAGCCAACTGTAGGGCGAACCTGTGCTCTGGTCGGTGAATGAAACGGGCTCCCCTACGAGTACGGTGTTGTCCGAAACGAGGAATGCTGCTTCGGGAAGCGGCGTACAGGCAAGGGCAGCGCCCCCGGTGAGTTGGAAGGTGAGGTCGAACGCGGACCCGTTGCTCGAGAAGTTGTCGATGTAGAGCACGTAGCGTTGCCCTGCGGTCACATGAAGGGTATCAACGAAACTGTCTCCGCCAGCCCCCTCGGAGGCGTCCTGTGCCGATCCGAGCAGACCCGTTGGCCCCGCCACGGCGGAATAACTGCAGCGCACGGGTGGGCTGGACAGCGGACAGACCACTTCGCCATAAGGTCCCCACAGCGCGAAGTCGAAGTCCGCGGTGGTGGCTGGTGAAACTGTGAAACCAAGCTCGCCGCTTTCCGCGATCCAGAATTCCGCCCACACACCTGCGCGTTCGCCGGAAGCCAAGCACCCTTGGTTCAATGGTCCCAGGTCAGCCACGGTGCCCGTGGACAACGCCGAGGCCTCGAACGTCGTGTCCATGCAGACCGGTGTGCGGTAGACGCAATCCGTAGGTGGGCCGTTGGTGGGAACGCAGGTGTTCTCCATCGTGAAGGCGAGGCCTTCCATGGGCGGAAAGCCTGAATCGTAGATCGCCGGGCCGTTCGTTCCGAACCGCAACCAATAGTGGTTCTCATTGTCGGCCGATCCAGCGTCGTAGGTAAGCGTGAGCATGTCGCCGACATGAAGTCCGATCAGGTAGGAGGCATTGAAGCCCCCGCAGGTGTATGTGGTGGCCGTACCGCCGTTCACTGAAGCGGCGACGAAGGCACCTTGCCAGCCATCCCCGAACGTGTCGAGGAGTTCAAGGCGGAAGACGCAATCACCCGCTGGAAAAGCGATAGGCCCTGTCGCGCAAAGCGAGAACGTACCCGTGTCGGCACCATATCCGAAGGCGCGGAGCCAATAGATGCGACCGGGTTCGAGATCATCGCGGGAGATGCGCGGCATCAGGCCGGGGCCGGCATCATCATCGCAAGCGACCAGCGTGAAGGCGCCATTGCAACTATCCGCCACGTACAGCGCCATGGCACCATCGTCGAAGGAGGCGGTTGTCATCGTGAGGTTCACGATACCCAAGGGGGCCGTGAAGGAGAACCAGATGTCGTTCCCTTGATAGTTGCCGCATGCGGGTACGGGTATCCCATCGGTCGCTGTCGCGTCGATGTTCGATGCGTTCACGAGCACGCACGTATCACCGAGCACTATCGTGATGGCCGAGCAGGGATCATCGTTCGCGGGCTGAGCGTGCGAGGCACTCGATGCGAGCCAGCAGAAGAGGAGTGCGGAAAGGCGGAGGTTTCTCATGGGGTGCATCGCGAAGACGCCGACCAAGCTACCCGATGGCCGCGACCCCAAGGCTCATCAAAAGGGATGAGCCTCTGCGGACGGTCAGTACCCGTGCTGCACGGTGAACGGGGTGGTGCTCACTGCGTTGTCAACGGTGCAACGCAGCAGGTAACGTCCGTTGGCCAACCGGGCCACGTTCAGTCCTCCCGCAACGTTCGCTCCGGAATGACGCAGAACGATGCGCCCTTGCGTGTCGAGCACTTCGGCCACCTGGATCCCGCCTTGGCTGATGTTGATGCGCAGCACGTCATCAGCGGGGTTCGGGTATACGAGGAAGGTGCTGCCGTTCGCAACGGCCACGCCGGTATTGGTCTCGATATTCACGCTGTAGTCCTCGGTCTCTCCCCAGGAGAAGTTCGCGCAGGGATCCGCATTGGTCGGTTCACCGGTGTCCGGGAACACGCAGCGTGCCCGCAACCGGGTGGTCCCCAGCGTAGCGGCCACGGGCACGGTGAAGGAGATCGGCACCTGTTCGAAAGCGCCTGTGGTCACCGCCTCACCGAGCAGTTCACCGGCGTCGAAGACATCGTTCGCATCGAAGTCGATCCAAGCCCCCACGATGTCCTCGGTATATTCCCCTGACGTCACGGTGATGGTATAGCTCTGTCCGCGAATCAGGTCCGTCGTCTGTGAAGTGTAGTCCTGGTATGTGGGTCCGGTGATGCTTCCACTGCCGGTGTTGTTGATGGATCCCAACTCCACTCCGTCCACATAGTCACCATCGGATGTGCCTGCGGTCGATGTGGGGATGCAAGGCCCGCTTCC
>JAGODO010000115.1 GCA_017998165.1 Flavobacteriales bacterium
AGATGATCCCGTCCGGCGGTTCGATGAGCAGCAACGGGCCATCCGGAAAGTTGACAGCAAGCGTCGCCGTGGTATCGAATTCACAGCCGTGCTCGTCGATGGTGGTCGCTTCCATGGAATAGATGTCTTCGTCGGTGGCCCAGACCGAGGTGGTGGTCGCCTCGCCCACATTGCCTCCGGACCACTCGAACTCCGAACAGTTGGGACAGGTCATGGACAGGAGCGTCGAATCACCCACGCACATCGTGGAGTCCCCGGAAAGCGAGAGTCCCACGATCGGCACCGGCCAGGCATCCACCCAGAGCAACCGTTCGATATCGAATTGCAGCGAGTCCCCGCCGCAAACGCCGTTGGTGATGAGCAATTGGATATGGATGAGGTACCAGCCAGAGAGGCCCACATCGAGGTCGCCCGGCCAGCCATCCGGATCGCTCACGGTGCCCCAAGGTCCGCCGTTAACGTTCACTTGGAGGATCAGCTCGTTCGGGAACGGCGTGGGCACCCCATCGCAGAACCAATGGAGGATCACTTCGAACCCCAGCGTGTCGCCAGGGCATAGCTGCACCGAGTCCGAGCTGGTGCTGTCCACCTCGATCCAGCCATCCAGCGACAAGCAGTCCAGGTCGGGCGTCGGGTGATCCACAACGGTGATGGAAGTCGCCTGGCGGCATCCGGCGTCGGTGTCCATGAAGAACTTCCAGATGCCGGACGTGTCGGCGTACACCGAAGTGGTAAAGCTGGTGTCGGGTGGCGGGCTGTCCGTCAGGATGGTCCAGTAGAAGGTGGTGCTCGGATCCACGTTCGTACACCAGAGCAGCACGCTGTCGGGATCGCACAGATGCACGGTCTGTGGGCTGTTGGAAGCGACGTTCACCCCCAGCCCGTCGCTGATCAATGGCTGCGGCGGCATGGGGTTCACGATCACGAAAACGTCATCGCTCCAGGACCAGCATCCGTTGACGGTGTTGACCTGCACGTTGTATTGGCCACTTTCCGTGATGTGCGAGCCGATGGTGGAGTCGCCATTGCTCCACACCACTTCCACCAGCGGTCCGACGGAATTCTGCTCCCCGATCGAGGGGATGAATGGCAGGTACGCGAGGATGTCCGCGTGATGACAATACTCGAGCGTATCCGGGCACACGTTGTACCCTGACTGGTGCGCGACGCACATGGTCCAGGCCGCCGGATGGTCACATACCCCGGTCTCCTGGCTCCACCAGTCGTAGAGGACGCTGTCGCGCACAAAGGCCCTTGTCAGAAGACCATCCTTCAGACCACGTGCATCCTGGCTGACGAACGAGGTCGTATCCGTCATCGCGCAGTCATCCGGCGGAGCCGGTTGTGAAGCGGATGCGAAATCCTCGAAGTCGTCCACGTCGATCGGGTTGTCCTGCGTGGTCGCGAACGAAATGCTCCGCGTGAACGACCCACAGGTCACCACATCGCCGCCGGGAAGAAGGGCTACCTGGCCGGCCAGCTTGCTTCCCGGACCACCGTAGTGCCGGGCCTCGATGAAGCCGAGGTCGCTGTACCGGTGTTTGTTCACGAACAGGTCCTCGCTACCTGCAGCCATGAAAAGACCATCACCGCCGTAGTGACTGCTGAGCGCGGTGAACTGGCAATTGAACTGGCCGACCACCGCCAGGGTATCATCGCGCAGATCGACCCCACGCACGCTCACCCCATTCTGCGAGCCGAGCTGCCCATGCGCGATGAGCTGTCCATCGGTCCCGACGCGCAACAGGTAGTAGTTGTAGGGCTGCTCACCGCTGATGAAGTCGGGCACATCGTCCAGGAAGATCATCGTGCCTTGCAGGTCACCGGTCATCAGCAACTGGTTGTCCGGGGTGAAGTGCAGGTCGCGCACATGATCGTAGATGGCGCCGCCGCACCGCCGGAACCACACCTCATTCCCGGCGGGATCGAGCTTCAGCAGGAAGGTGGCATTGTACATCGCGTTGACGTGCTCCGCGTCGAACGTGATCGTGTCGCTGAACTGGCCAGTGACGTAGATGTTGCCTTGGGGATCGCTGACCGCATCGATGGCACGGTCCGAACGGTCGGAAGCGCCCTGCTGTACCCAGAGCAACGTACCGGTCGCACTGTAGCTCACCACCACCACGTCCATGGTCGGCTCCGCTTCATCCTGATCGGGAAGGCTGGTGAGTGTGGAACCACTCCACGTTGCGTTCCCTTGGAACTCACCGACCATGGTGACCTGCCCAGAGGGTGATACCGTGACCCCGTATGGCCGATCGGCGCCTTCGCTCCCACCACCCTGCCGGATCCATTGCTGAACGCCGGTCGAACGATCGAGCAGCGCGCAGAACATGTCCGGGGTCTGGTTGCTGCTGGTGATGGTCGTTCCCTGGAAGTCGGCCGTGCCCATGAATTCGCCGACCACCGCCAGCGTGTTCCCCGGCCCGAACGCCAGCTTGATACCGCGATCGATCCCATAGCCTCCACCCTGCTTCCACCAGATGATCTCACCGGTCGGTGTGAGCCGGGCCACGAAACAGTCGAGCCCACCGACCGTGGTGAAGGTCGAGTCGGTGAAGTCCGCATCCCCGCTGAATTCGCCGGTGATGAAGAGGTCGCCGCTCTCATCCACCTTCACATCGCTGATGTGGTCGTTGCCCAAGCTGCCCACATGCCGCACCCAATAGGGCTGGGCCAACGCCACCGCACAGAGACCTGTTACGATGAGCGTGGAAATGGACCGGGAACGGGTCTGCATGACGTGGGCCGCGATGAACGAAGGTCGCTTTCCTGCGTTCACCGAAGGTCATCCTTTCTGGCGAGCGAAGGTCCGCCATTCCGCGATCCGCTTCACTGAAGATGCCAACAGTGGTTGTTCGATCGTGGCATAGGGCCGTTGCAGGCGTTCGCCAGTCCTCACACGGATGATCCGTGGGTAGATCAGAATCTCAACGTGTACTGCAACACAGGCAGCAGCGTCAACTGGGGCACGTCTTTTATGGTGCCGGTGCGCTGGTCGAAGTAGCGGTAGACGGCGGTCCGGGCGTTCATCACGTTCTGCACGTCCACCTTGAATTCGTGGCTGACGTTCTTCTTTCCGAGGCGATAGGAAAGCACCACGTCCAGCTTGTGGATGGCATCCCCCTTCTCGCTCCACACCTCCCCTTTCCCGACCTCCCGGCCCGCAGCGATACTCGCTTCCAGATCGATCGGCGTGCAGTACTGGCCGCCGATGAGCGAATAGCGCATGCCGGCCATGATCGTGCGATCCCTGCCCACGTTCCACTCTTTTCCGCCGAGCACATTGGCCACCGTGTGCATGTTGAAACGGGTGTTGTGCCAAGCGCCATCCTTCGCTTTGTAGCGAGCGTCGCTCAGCGAACCCGTGATCAGGAAGTGATAACCTCTGGTGAAGAACTTCTCCAGCGCGACCTCAGCCCCGACGTTCCGCCCGACCCCATCGTTCACCAGGGGGCGGTCGGAGAACCAATCCACCGAGTTGATGAGACTGAAGGAGCTGGTCGGATCATTCTCCACCGGCATGCTGAACAGATGTTGGTAGTAGATCTCTCCTTTCAACTGCAGGTCGGGAGCGAGCATGCGCTCGTAGCCGGCAACGAAGTGCAACGCCCGCGACAGCCCCAGACCTTTGTTGGGTTGGACGGCCTGTCCGTTGGCATCCGTGGCTTTCGCCAAGTAGGTCATGACCGGCTCGGTCCGCGAATGCAGGCCGGCCCCCATGGTGATCGCCTGATCGGGGGTCATCTGGTAACGCAGCCCAACGCGCGGCTCGATGCTGGTCGCCTTGTTCAGTGCGAAATGCAGCACGTGAAAACCGCTGGTCATCGTCCATCGCTCGTTCCAGCGCCACTTCCAGCTGGTGAAGGCTTGCAGCGTAGTGGCTTCACCTGCGGTGTTCAATTCGTTGATCATGGCATCCTGATCATCGTTCCAACTGGTGGACGTCATGCGGAAGCGGTCCATGGAAACGATGATGCCGGAACGGAGCTTGTGCTTCGCGCTGAGCTTGTTGTTCAGCGTGCTGTATGCGCGTAGCGTCCATTTGTTCAATTCGCTGATGTGCCGTGGTTCCAGTGCTGTTTCTTCCACCGACGGCGATTCCGCGTACCTGGCACGGCTGCTGTTGCCGCTGACCGTGAATCCGCTCTGCACGTAGCTGCGCTCCCCCAAGGTGCGCGTGTGTGTGATCCCGGCCACCCCGATGCGGGAGCGATAGTTGCCCAAGGCGAAGAGCGTATCGCCGCTGAGGTCCTTCTGCTCGATGTGACTGGCGCCGCCGAGCCCCCAGACCGAAAAGGTGCCCGCCTTGGTCGGCACGTGTACCTTGAAGGAGGCATCGGTATAGTCGGGCACGCCACCGAAGTCCACCACACCTGCGCGGTCCAACAGGGCCAGCGATGAGTAACGGTAGTTCGCGAGATAAGAACCGCCCCGCGTTCCGGGCAACGGGCCCTCGGTGGTGAGGTCGGTGCCGAGCACCCCGACCTTCAGCGTATGCTCGCGCTTTTTGTCGTTCCCGTTGCGCAGACGCATGTCGAACACGGCGCTCGTGGCGTTGCCGTACTCGGGAGCGAATGCTCCGGTGTAGAATTCGGAGTCGTCGATCATGTCGCTGTTGAGCACGTTGATCGGCCCGCCGGTGCTGCCTTCCTGCGCGAAGTGGTTGGGGTTCGGTATCTCCATCCCTTCCAGGCGCCAGAGCACGCCCTTCGGCGAGTTCCCGCGCACCACGATGGTATTGTCGCCCGCCGGATCACCAGCGACCCCGGGAAAAGCGCTGACCATGCGCGCGGGATCATTGATGCCGCCGGCGATCCGGGAGGTTTCCTCCACGCTGATCTTGCGCGCGCTCAAGGTGGCCATGTCGTTGCGCAGTTCCCCCTTGGGCCTGGTCGCGGTCACGGTCACTTCCTCGATCGCCGTGATCGAACCGACCAGTGAGACATTCAGGACAAGTTCCTTTCCGGAGACCAGCAGGAGGTTGGGCAGCGTCTGTTCCTCGAAACCTATCGCCCGTATGCGCAAGGCGATACGACCTGTCGGCACATCGAGGATGGTGAATCGGCCATCGAGGTCGGTCGTAGCGGTGGAGGGTGACCCGCCTTCCACGATGGCGATGGAAGCACCGGGGACGGGCTGGCGGGAATCCGCGTCGAGCACGGTGCCACGAACAACCTGGTGATTGGCCTGCGCGGCCATGGCGAAGAACTGCAGCAGCGCTGCGAACAGCAGAAGGGAGCGGTGGACAATGGTGATCATGGGCGTGTTGGATGTGATCCGTGAGGTGTGGTCGGTGATGAACGTGCTCACAGGTTGACTTCGGGAGTTGGATGAACACCGGTCCGGACGTTGCCTTGCTCGCTGACGCCATCGCGCAAGTGCCTTGTCAGTCCGCGAGCGCCGAACAGGAAGGTGAACAGGTAGAACAGGCAGAGGACCGTGGACAGGTCGATGGATGGCAGGCTCATGGTGGGCGTGTTTATTGCCCGTATGACAACCGCTGCTTCCGATACCCCTACGCGCTGATGAAAAAAGAATGAGCGCGCGGAGCTCCGTACCCCGGAACATGGTAGCGCCCGTACGACCACAGGTCGTACGGGCGCTACGCGGATAATGGATGCGGTGCGGCCTTCTTGATCGTTCAGAACCGCCCGATCTTGATGCTCACTCCTGCATTGAAGCCGCGCAGGGCGTCGACCGATGTTTCCGGCAGGTCGATGTCCGTTGTGTAGCGGTAGGAAGCACCCACGCCCAGGCGTACGAGGGGGATCAGGTTCATTTCCAGTTCCACTCCGGGCTCCACGACGAAGAAGGCCTGCATATCCTCCCGATAGTCGAATTCATGGACCTGCTCCGTGTAGCGGCTCTTGTAGCCGTATCCACATCCGCCCGCACCGATGATGAGGGGGAGGCTCACATGGACCGGGGATGCATAGGCGATGATGGGTTCGATCAACAGACCGCCATAGCCCATGTAGAACGTGCTCTTCGGCTGCAGGAGCTCACCCTGCTCCACCAAATAGGCATCGTAAGCGGGGTTGTCGATCGGCGTGACCAGACCCTGGCCCGCCAACCCGATCGTCACGCGATGGTTGATGAGCCAGCCCCCGCGAAGTCCGACGAGCAGCGCGTCCTTGTCCATGACGCGGGTGTAGTGCGTGGTAGGCGCGCCCCAGCCGCCATGGTGCAGATCGTCCTGGCCGCCGATCAAGGTGCGCAACGGTGTTTCGGTGGTGGACTGCGCTTGCATGTTCAACGCCACGAGCGCACAGGAGGTCAGTGCGAGAAAGTTCCGGAAAGTCATTGGGATGTTTCGTTTCCCGTATGACAAGGAAGCGCCCGGATACCCCTACGCGCTCCCGGAAAAAAATCAGAACCGCACACCGAGGCCGGCCCGATAGCCGATCCAACCTTCGACCAGCAACTGATCGCTACGGTCCGAGAAAAGCGTTCTTGACGGGGCGATATCGCTCAGCTCCATGCCCGTTCCCGCATCACGCCAGTCGCTCATGAGCATATTGAACGAGGGCCCCGCGCTGAGAACGATGCGCTTCCCGAAGGTGTGGTTGTAGAAGAGATTGAAGCGTCCGAGGAGATTCAACGCATCCAGCCATTCCGCTCGTTCGTTCACATGCTCGCCCGTGAATTCGATGGTGAGCGCTCCTCGCTTTCCGATGCGGGGTTCCGTGCCGAAGCCATAGCCGAAGCCCCAACGCGCTTCCTCATCCACGGGCGCGCTCCAGCTCAGATAGTTGTAGAAGTGCGCGGTCCCCGTGCGGATGCTCAAGGTGAGCGGGAGCACATCCGTTGTGGAGACATCGAAGCGGTGGTAGCCTCGCCGCGCGATGCTGATCAGGCCGATACTGCCGCCCATGATCGTGTCGCTGAGGTTCAGTATGCCCACCTGCCCTCCGGCGCAGACGCGCGCGAAATTCAGCACGCCCACTTGGCCGCCCACCACCGTATCGATGGCCACGTTCAGCCCCCCCGCGACCTGTCCGCCGGTCACTTGTCGCGCGTAGTTGATACCGCCGGCCACCTGGCCACCTCCTACGGAGCCGATGACCACATTGATCCCGCCGGCCACCTGCGCCCCGCTCACCTGTCGACCATAGTTCACGCCCCCGGCCACCTGCACCTTGCGCACGTCTTTCACGGTGACATTGAAACCTCCGCTGATCTGCGCACCATCGCAGGCCTGTGTGGTGATGTTCGCCGCACCGCTGATCTGCGTGCCGCGCATGCCGCCCTTCACGATGTTGGCACCACCGGCGATCTGCACGCCGTTGAGCGTATCCCACACCGTATTCCCGAAGCCGGCGATCTGCAGTCCATCCAGGGAGCGCATGGTATGGTTCAACGCTCCGGCGAACTGGACTCCGCTGGTATTGCGGCCCGTGAGGTTGGCCAGACCGGCGAACTGCACGCCCTTCACATCTCGACGGATGATATTCACACCGACGCCGAGCTCCACGCCTTTCACGCCCTTGGCATACCCGGCGAAGAAGTTGAAGGATGCCTGGTTCACGAAGGCCCCTCCGACCTCGCCGTTCGTGCCGATCCCTGGCCACAGGGAAAATTGAACGGCGCGCTCTTCGGAGATGGAGAGGTTCTGCGCAACATCCATCTGCGCAGTGGGCACAAGGAGACGTGCCGCACCCAGGTCCTCGACCGCGCATCGATCGTAGGCACAGATCGGCTCCATGTAGCTCAACTTCTCACGGGGCACAAGGAGTACTCGTCCGATCGGCCTGTCGGCCTGGGCGTACACGACGGTGTCATTGTAACCGCCCCGTGCGATCAGCAGGTCCGCGCGGTCTTGTGGGGCCTCGACTTCCAGGGAGAACGAACCGTCCTCGCGTGTGCTGGCCGCTACACGGTCATGGAGCGCGTAAACGGAGGCGTGCGCGATCGCTCCACCGGTCATGGCGTCGATCACGGTACCTCGGACCGTGATACGCTCGCGTCCGGAGCGATCCTCAACGAGGATGATGTGTTCGCCGCTTTCCACGAGACGCATCCGGCGACCGACCAGTTCCTGTAGCGCCCTGCCGGCAGTAGTCTTCACCTGCACGGTCACCACGCTGTCCCCGTTCAGGGCGGCGGCATTGTAGCTGAGCTTGAATCCACCGTCCTGGGCGATGAGCGCGAGCGCCTCCGAGAGGCGGACATTGTTGGCATGCACGTCCACCGGCCGCTCGGCCAGCTGTTGCCCCATCGCGCTCAAGGACAAGCACAGCAGCCCGATGGCGACCCATCGTTCAACAGCCAGCACCGCGCAGCACATAGTGGTCGTTGGCCGGATGTTCCACGATCGAGCCGAAGGTGCCCGCGATCACGCGCAGCACCTGCTCGATGGGCTCGTTCTCGAAGGTGGCCGTCAGGCGGCAGCGGGCCATCGCTTCGTTCGCGAGGTCCACACGCACGTGGAACATGCGCTGCAGTTCGGCGGTCACCTCGCTCATCGGCGCGTTCTCGAAACGCACAATGCGGTCGCCCCAGGTCTCGATCGTCACCGGTGTACCAGCCAAAAGCCGGCCGGTCGCGCGGTCCAGGACGACGCGCTGGCCAGCCGTCAGTTCCACCCGTTGCGTATCCGCTTCCACGCGCACGCGCCCGTGTCGCACCCGTACGCTCCACGTTCCCGCCGTGTCATAGGCGCTCACCTCGAATCCGGTGCCCAGCACGGTGACCTTCAGCTCGTCCGATCCCACGATGAACGGGTGCTCCTCATCGCGCGCCACCTCGAACCAGGCCTGTCCGGTCAGTTCGACATGACGTGTGCGGCCCATGCTCACCTTCAGCCGGCTGTTCGGCGAGAGCACCACGCGGGTGCTGTCATCAAGTACTGAGGACGTGGTCTCCGGACCAGCAACCAGTGTTTCCGAGGTGCTGGTCAGCGAGCGTCCCACGAAGAACAGACCGATGAGCACGGCAGCCGCGGCAGCCCACCATCCCTTTCGGTCCGAGAACGTGATGACGCGCCCCTTGCCGTTCTGGGAACGCATACGGTCGCTCACATTCAACCAGGCGGCGTCCACATCCACTTCCGGGGAAGGTTCGGCGCCGAGCTCCCAGATCGAGAGCATCGCGTCCAGTTCACGGCGATGGGCAGGTTCCGCTACGGCCCATGCCTCCACCCGGGCGCGCTCCTGCACATCCGCCTCACCGCTCACATAGCGGGCGAGCTCTTCGCTGCCTATCGGGTCTTTGGGGTCCACCTCCGTGTTCATGACAGGTCACTGGTCATTTACCCCCATCCGCCTCCGTTCAGCCAACCCAGCAGGTGGCCCAGCACGCCCAAGGGCATCAGGTCCTTCAGGTCTTCGCGGAGGGTCTTCAGGGCCTTGCCCATCTGATTCTCGACGGTTTTCACCGAAAGCCCGAGCCGGTCGGCGATCTCCTGGTACTTCAGGCCCTCATAGCGGCTCAACTTGAAGATCCTTCCGCGCTCTTCGGGAAGCGCTTCGATCGCGGCATGCACACGGCCCAGCCTGTGGGTACGCTCCTCTTCGGTCACAACTTCCTCCTGCAGCAGGTCATCCGTCTCTTCATCCAAGGAGCGGACCCGGCCCTGTGTGGCTATCGCGTTCAGGCAACGGTTGCGTACCGATGCGAACAGGTAGGCCTTGATGGACATCGTGACCTGGATCTTCTCCCGGTCCTGCCACAAGCGGAAGAAGAGGTCCTGCACCAGGTCCTGCGCCTTATCACCCTCCCGCAGATACTGGCGCGCGAAAGCGCAGAGCGGCTTGTAGTGCTCGCGGAACAACCGCTCGAAGGCGAGCTGATCACCAGCGGCGATGCGCGCGAATTCCATCGCGGCGAAGGTATCCGCCCGCTATTCGTCTAACGGTTCACATGCACGTAGCCTTCGCGTTCGATCACGGTTTCATCCACGCGAATGAGCCTCAGCACATAGAAGTAGACGCCTTCGCTCAGCGGTTCACCCGTGTCGTTCTCCCCGCGGAAATCGGTGAGGGACGGATCGCCATGGAACACCTGCCGGCCGAAGCGATCGAAGACGAGGAGTTCCGCTGAACGGAAGCCTCCGAGCGCGGGGTCCATGTGCCAGCTATCGTTCACGCCATCGCCGTTGGGCGTGATGAAGTTGGGTACCACCGGAGCGCAGTCCTCGCCGATGAGCGTGATCGCGTCCTGCACATCACAACCGTTGTCATCCTGTGCGGAGGCGATGTAGGTGCCATCGCTGCTGACCGCGATGGTCCAGGTCGTGTCGCCCGTGCTCCAGATCGGACCGCTGTAGCTCGACGGAATGGAGAGTTGCACGCTCGCACCGATGCAGAAGGTGGTAT
>JAGODO010000116.1 GCA_017998165.1 Flavobacteriales bacterium
TAGCTGACATGATGCGCGAACTTGGCGCGGCGCTGGAACGGCACATCGCTCCGGATGTTGAACCGGAGCCGATCCGCGCGGAAAGGTGAGCGAGTGAACACCGCCAACCGGGTGATCGACCGGTCTTCCACGCGGGTGAACGAGATCCCATCGACCTCCGTGTAGCGCCCCTCGCTCCGGGCGCGCGCGCTGTGGCCGAGATCGAGCACCTGCACCGGTGCGCTCAGGGAGTCATCCAGCACGATCCGGTAATAGCGGTAGTCGCTCAGGGGCAGGTCCACGAAGCGGAGCACGCTGGTGGCGCCATCACCTTCGCCCACGGCCAGGCACTCATCCTGGATCATGTACCAGTCCGTGCGGTCATCGCTTCCGGTGATGCGCGCGCGCTTGCTCACACGCGCATTGCGGACGTGGATGACAAGCTCATCCACGGTGCCTGCGCTATCGGTTTCCATTTCGATCACCGTGTTGCGCTTCACGCGTTCGTTCCGCAGCAACTCGTAGGAGCGCATCCACGTGCGTTCGTACATCGCAGGCTCGCGCTCGATCAGGTAGGCGACCTCCTTTCCCGCGGAGTCCAGCAAGCGCAGGTCCCCCAGGTCCTCGCGCGACCGACCGACCACTTCCGGAGAGAGCATGATGGTGTAATAGCCATCGCCCGCTACGGGTCCGAGCGATGCGCTCCACTGCGGTTGCGCATGCATGAGCACCGCGGCACTGAGGCAGCACAATGAGAACAGGGTTCGGCTCGCACTCATCATCTGATCATCTGATCATCTGATCGTCCATCCTCCTTCAACAGCACCTTCAGCTTGTTGTACATGAAACTCACCACGAGCAGAAGTATGCCCAAACAAATGAACGCCGCCACCTTACCACCTTCACTGATACCGCTGATGTCGTAGATGAACAGTTTCGCGAGCGTGACACCGAACAGGGAGAGCGCGATGATCCGCACCGTGCGTTGTCGTGTGCGCATGCCGTACCACATGAGTATGAATGAGCCGAGACCCCAAAGGATGGGGTAGCCGGCCTTACGGGCGGAGTGAAGGGCCTCCATGAACGCGTATCGCGGGTCAGCGCCGGGGGCCCAGTTCTCGACCCCCACGTCGTACGTGGTTGGTGCGACAACGGCGAGCATGACGTGATCCAGTTCCTGGCTCGCGAAGAACACGAGGAAGATGCAGATGCCCCAGAGGTAGAACGACCAGACCGGCGAGGACCGTTCGGCGGTCGAGCGCACGGTGCGCGCCACAAGTACCACCGCGAGGATCGCACAAGCGAGGGCCGTGATGTGCAAGACGGCGAACCCGGGAGCGTCCATGCCCGTGCGCAGATCGAGCAATGTGTGGAGACTGTTGGAATAGAAACCGGTGATGTAGTAGAGAAGACCGCATACCAGCAGCACCAGAACGGCGATGCGCAGGGGTCCAGTGCCGTTCCTGGCGAGCAGATACATCATGGCGAATGCACCGAGCGAATACGCGGTGAGCGCCATCACGACCACGTTCGGGCCAAGGACAAAGCCGAGCTGGTGGCCGATCTCCAGGAAGTTCACACCGAACGCCACGGCCGCGCAGAGGATCCATGCGATGGTGCGCAGGACCTTCGGGGAAAGCCCGGGCACGATATCACGGTCTGCGGGCAGCAGGGTGCAAACGCGGCCGTACAGGTAGAGTGCGATGGCCGCCGCCATGCCCGTGATCCACGCCTTGTTCAGCACCGGGATGAGGCGAACGAGCGGGACCTCGCCGTAATGGTGTGCCAAGTCCATCAAGAGGCTGATCAGCATCAGCACGACCACGAGCATGCTCGCGCGTTCCACCAATCGGATGCCGGTCCGTTGCGAGAACCAGAGCAGAAGAACGCATTCGGCCGCCCAGAACAGGGTGATGTGGTTGCCATCCAGTTGCAGCGGACCTGCGAGACTGAGGAAGGTGAGCACCAGTCCGATCAGCAGGTACACCAAGTGCTTCGGGGCGTTGGCGCGCTGGTGGAACATCCACGCGAAGACGAGGTGGAACCCGGCCAGCGCGATGACGAACAGGCCATCGAGCGAGGGCGTCACCTTCTGCAGGATCGAAAGGCCGGCCGCGAAGTACACGGCGGTGTTCGCCAGCAGCAACGAGAAGTCGAGCATCACGAATTGCGAGCCGTGCTTCAGGTTGTAGCGCAGGTTCATGATGAAGAACACGAGGAAGAACGCCGTGGCGAAGCCCATGGCCGGCCAGACCGGTCGCGGGTCCATGTACAGGAAGCGCATGCTCAGCCAGCCACCGAAAATGATGGAAGTGAGCAGGAACGCGATCACGTTGATGAGGTGCCACTTCTTGTAGTTGGCGAGCACCAGCATGCCGGTGTTCAGGATCAGCAGGTAGCTGAACAGCACGACGTAGTTGCCATCACCACGGCTCGTGAGGAAGGGTGCCGCGAAACCGCCCAGCAGCGCGATCACCGCGAGCTCGCGGCGATCGAAGACGAGGGTGAGCAGGACACCGAGCCCCGTGATGCCGAGCATGACCACGAAGGCGGCCGTCTGTCCGATGATCTTGTAGTCCTGGAAAGCGATCGTGATGCTGAAATAGAGCACCGCCAAACCACCCCCGACGAGGACGGAACTGAAGGCGCGGAATTTCTCCCGCAGGCGATGCGCGAAGAAGATGAGCACCGCACCGCTTCCAACACCTATGAGCGTACGTGCGGTCTCACTGATGTAGCCCTGGCCGATGGCGTACTTCAAGAGGAAGCCCAGGCCGAGCACCAGGATGGCGATGCCGATCTTGTTGATCAGGTTCTCGCCGATGAACTTCTCGAGGTCCGGATTGCGGTCCAAGAACGAAGACTTGGGAGGTTTCGGTGGAGGAGGTGGTCTTGGCGGAGGCGGTGGTGCGATAATGACACGCTCCGGAACGGCGGTCGGTCTGCTCGCGGCAACGGCTTGCTGTTCACGCAACTCCTCGCGAAGGCCTTGCAGCGGTTCAGCGGGCCGTGGTGGTACGACGACAGACGGAGGCGCAGGTGCGGGAGGCGGAACGATCGGCGGCGATCGCACGACCGGCGGGGGATCGGCCGGCGGCGGCGGCACGACAACAGGCGGCGGAGTCCTCGTGACGTGCGGCGCTTCCCTGACCGGCGCAGCGGCAACGGGGCCCCTGTGCGCCAAGGCCTTCATCAGCTCCTGCATCTGCAAACGCATCAGGTGTACTTCTTCCTTCAGGCCGTTCATCTTGCTGATGTTCATGATCAGCAGCACGAGCAGCGCGATAGGGATCAGCGCCAATAGAAAGATCAGACCTTCCATGCCGTGAAGATGCGGCACAGCGGCGGAAGTGGACGGCCAGCGAACGCCACGATCGGTCGTGTCAGCGACCCATCTGCGTCATCGGTGGAAAGAAACCCTACGCCGCGCGGAGCCTGCGGAGCGCCTTCTCCACGCGCTTCTTCTTCGCCTCGTTGGGCAGCTCGGGCAGGCGCGCCTCCAGGATCTGGCGCATGTTGTTCACGTCCTGCGGGAAGACGATCGCCGCGACCAGTTCCGCGTACATGGGGAACTGGTTCACCGGCGCGGTGCGCAATTGTTCGAGCAGCAGCGGCATGGCCGTGCGGGCGAAACGCTCCTGGGCGGCGAGCTTGGCCAGGGTCTTCACGGCGTGATCACGGGTGATCACCGTACCGCGGTCCACGGCGGCCATGATCTGCGGAAGGATCATGAATACGGCGTCCGGCTTGATGGTCGCGATACCGTCGATGGCACACATGGCACCCCAGACCAACCTGTTGTCCGGATTGGCCAGCAGGTTCTTGAATTGCGCGATGAACGGCGCGATGAGCTCGGGTGCGCGGTAGCCGACTTCATACAGGACCTTCAGGGCATCGCTCTTCAGCGCTTTGTCCTTGCCATTGAGCACATCCACCAGTTCGCGGATGGCGGAGATGTTCTTCTCCGCGGCGATGGATTCGGCCAGGGCGATGTTCGGCAGTTCATCGACGCGGCCGAGGGAAGTGGCGAGTTGTGCGAGAGCGCTCATGGGTAGGACGGTCCATTGGATCGGGCCGTGGGCCCGCTCATACGCAGGCCTACCGCTTCGGGTTCCGGGTCGCCTTTTTCTTCGGAGCGACCTTCCTGGCCGCTGTCTTTCCGACGGTAGCCTTGGCCCTCTTCTTCGGCAAGGAGTTCACATAGGCGAGCGAGAGCTTCACCCACTTGTCCAACGCGGTTTTCGTGCTTACGGCCTCAGCATCCACGAAGAGGAAGCCCTTCATGTTCTTGTGCCCGAAGGTCATCGGCTTGGCGCCTGGCCATTGGAGGATCTCCTCGTGCCGTTCACCATCGAACCGCGCCATGAAATCGCCCTTGTTGGTGATGCCGACGCTCATGTTGCCATTCACCATGAAGGCCACACCACCGAACATCTTCTTGTGCTCGGGCTTAGCGCCTTGGGCTTTCAGCGCATCGGCGATGCGTTGTTCGAAGAGCGGGTCGTGGGGCATGGAACAGATCGGGTGAAGATCTACTTGGCGCGCACACGGTTGTTCTTCGCATCGTGCGTGACTTCCGCCAGACCGAGCGCCTCCAAGAGGGGAGGCAGGTAAACACCGAAGCGACCGCGCAGTCCTTTCTTCAGTCCGTACCAGCCCTTCACAGGATTCTTCTCTGAGCGCCCCCAAGCCTCCACGGTCCCTTCCTTGGCGGGCTTCTGTTCATCCGCGCCGCCCAGGTCCATCCAATCCCCATGCTTCTTGAGCATCGCGTGCAGATCGTCGATCGAACGGAGATGGTACATCAGCTTGGTGCTGCCGACCTGGCAAACCAACTGCGGCGGATCGGCCACTTCATCCTTGTACATCGTGTAGTCCGAGGTTCCCGGTGGCGTCTTCAATTGCCAAGGGTCAGCCTTTGTTCCGGAGTTTCTCGTGGCCATGTGTTGTCAGCGTTGGTGAACGCTCGAAGATAGTTTCTCGATCGCGCCCTCCGTCACTTCTTTGGCCAAAGAGCACTGTCATGCCGGGCTTGACCCGGCATCGCGAAGATCACTTCGGCTCGTAACGCGTGGTGTTCGGATGAAAGGTTCGCCAGCTATGCCAGAATTCCTGGTAGGCGAATAGTGGTTCCCCCCTGGTCGGCACACGTACTGAATCATTCATCGTGCCGGGGAAGATGGGATAGTCTGCCGTAAGCCAGGTCGCCGAGCACTGATACGCGTTGAAATCATGGCCTGAACGATAAACGCAGATCGAATCGCCTCCGAGGGTATCAAAGACAATATCCTCCGGTCCATCAATCCTAATATCATTCCAGTCATATGCCCGAGCAACGCCGTGGTTCACCACCCCCACCACCCAGCTCTTCATCTGCCAGCTCGCCGTATCGCGGTATTCCAAACCGCTTTCGATGGTGCCATCGTCAAAGCCCTTCAGCACAGCATAGCCCTCCGAGAAGTTGCTGTCCGGTTGGAACACGAGGCCCTTCGGGTGAAGTGAGGCGAACTCGGCCAGCGTCATCTGCCTGCTCGGCACTTCCTCAAGTTGCTGTCCTTTCAACGAACCCTCAATGCACTCTCCGCTCACCTGCCGCCACCAACTGCCAGTGCGACTGTCCTCGAACATCGCGTTGAAGTGGTCCATACCCACAAGCCGGAATGTTTCCGGTTGGCCGTTCACCTCGGGCTTCCACACGCGGCCTGTTCTGCACACCGTGCAATAGGTCACCAGGACAGGTTCACCACCGATGGTATCGAGCACTTGATGGTGGTAGCCGATAAGCTCGATCGGATAAGCGCGCGCATCTCCGTTGTGTTCAACAGCGATGACCAAGTGGTTCGCGGTACTATCGTTCACCACGGGTGCGCTCATCACTTTCTCCTTCGGCGGATAGAACATCTTGTCCGCCATGAGCTTGAAGTTGAACATGTAGAACACGAGCACGCACAGGGCTGTGGGCAACAGCACAGCGATGCGCTTCCACCAATTGCCCTTGCGCAGGTAGTGGATGAAAGGACCGATAAGGAGTGCAAGGCCGATCAGTCGGACCCACCAGATGTTGGTGTGCAACCAGTAAGCGATGTTCACCTGTCGTAGGTCGGTAGCCACGTCCTCCTGGCTACCGGGGAAGGGCATGATGTAATAGACCCGCAGGAACTCCGGCACGATCAGCAGGAGGACACCAAGGAGGAAGAGCAATGCGCGCATGTGTTCCATCCGTCATAGCGGGAGCGCAAAGATGATTCTCGGCGATGGCGTGATCAGAGACGGGTCACGGTAGTGCTGAGCGGCCTGCGGGAGCGCTCCGTCAACTCGCGGGTCCGGAACGGTTCTTCCAACGTTTCCGGTGAAGTCAGCCGCCCCAGCGCGAGGATGCAGAACAGGTCCTCTTTCGCCGGATCAAGTCCGAGTTCCTGTTGTGCGCCGCCGTGGTCGAAGCCGCCCATCAGGTGGCCGAAGATGCCCATGCTCGTGGCCTGCATCAGCAGCTGCGCGTTGGCCAGGCCGAGGTCGTGCAGGCGACTGTGGTTCGGCTGGCCGTTCCGCTCCAAGGTGGTCTTCACCGAGCAGACGACCAGCGCGGCGGCGTTCTTCGCCCACGGCTGGTTGCCGGTGTTCAGCAGGTTACAAAAGCGATCGAATGCCTCCGTTCCGCGCAGTGCGTAACGGTACCGCCACGGCTGCTCGTTCATCGCGCTCGGCGCCCAGGCGGCGGCCTCGAACAGGGTCATCAGTTCGTTGTCCGAGAGCGGTTCGTCACTGAAGGCCCGCGCGCTGAACCGCTCCCGGATCGACGGTAGCACATCGTATTCGGTGTGCGCCTGCTTTATTGTGCGCGCGTCTGTTCGAGTGTCGGGTGTCATGACTTCACTTCCATCGGGACTTCCATCAGCAGCACTTCGGCACCGTCGCTGTCGGCTTGGATATCGAGCGTGGTCGCCTGCTCAACACCGAGCCCATCGCGTTGGTTCAGAGCGATGCCGTTCACCGTGACGTCTCCTTTGATGACGAAGACGTACACCCCGTTACGGGGATCCTTCAACGCGTAGCTCGTGCGGAAGCCCTTGTCGAATGTGCCCAGGTGGAACCAGGCGTTCTGGTGGATCCAAACACCGTCATCGTCCGCCTTGGGCGAAAGGATCTGCTGCAGGCGGTTGTGGCGCTTGCCTGCGTCGAGCGTGATCTGATCGTAGCGGGGTTGAACGCCGCGCTTGTCCGGGAACACCCAGATCTGCAGGAACTTCACCTGGGCGTCCTTGTTGCGGTTATACTCGCTGTGGCGGATACCTGTACCAGCGCTCATCACCTGCACATCGCCGTTGCGGATCACGGTGGTGTTGCCCATGCTGTCGGTGTGCTCCAGATCGCCTTCCAAAGGGATGGAGATGATCTCCATGTTGTCGTGCGGGTGCGTGCCGAAGCCCATGCCGGGGGCCACGGAATCGTCGTTCAGCACGCGCAACACGCCAAAGTGCATCCGCTGCGGATCATAGTAGTTGGCGAAGCTGAAGGTGTGATGGCTGTTCAACCAGCCATGATCAGCGTGACCGCGGGTGGCGGCTTTGTGCAGGACGGTGTTGGCCATGATGCGTGGGTTTTCGGTGGGGAGGTGGTTGAAGCCGGTCGTTCGGGTCGCAGCACTGTCCGCTTCGTTCCGTGAGGCGAGGACCGCCCCGGTCATCGTTGCGGCACCTGCTCCGAGCAGGCTCTTGCGGAGGAAGTCCTTGCGGTCCATGTGGTTGACTTCTGTGGGCACAAAGGTCCAGGCACCCGAAGCCCTTCGCTATTGAACTGGTTCATTGGCCGTATTGCGCAGCAGCGGATCGGCCTGTGAACCGACTTATGAACAATGGTGGTCGGGACGGTTATCTTTGCCGCCCTCCTCACCATGGCGAAAACAACCACACCTGCCGTAAGCGACCTGAACGAGCTGATCCTGACGGACGAGAAGGCTACGCGCCAATTCGTTCTGAAGGTCGGTGACCAGCGCGCCCGCATCGAGTATGACCATCAGGGAGACCGCATCTTCCTGACACGCACCGATGTGCCCAAGCAACTGGCCACCGGCGACGCCCACCGTGTCCTCACGGAGAAGACGCTGACCCACGTGGAGGCCAGCAAGCTGAAGCTGATCCCGCTCTGCCCGAAGGTGAAGGACTACCTGCGGCAGAACCCCTCTTGGCAGCGCTTGCTGCTGAAGGGCGTGCAGCTCCGCTGAGCGATCGGTACATACGGAAGGAGCGCGATGGCGGCAGCAAGTCTGGCATCGCGCTCCTTCGCTTTTGGAGCTATGGGACGGCTGGCTATTCGGCCGCCGTGTCCTCCAGGTAGCAGCACTGGCTGGTGAGTCCCAGTTTCAGTTGCATGCCTTCCCAGTCCAACCCGTCATACTTCTTGTCCGACAGGGCTACGCCACGGTCATCGTAGCGGTGCCACACGCCGATCTTGCGGCCGTCCACGTAGCGGCCCTCGGCCCTGAGCATTCCCGCGTCATCGTAGTAACGAAAATCGCCATGGGGCATGGTCGCCGCCTCGTCCTTGAACATGCCGGTCATCAGCGTGAACCCGTGCGGGGTCTGCACGCGAACGGTGTAACCGTGCTTCACCGGGGTGATGGTGCGTACGTAACGCGCCTCCTTCCTGCGGGCGCAGGGCTCGAAGCGGTCGTTCACCACATCCATGCGGGATTCCGCGTGGGTGGTTGAGAGTGTGGGCTGTTTGCGCAGCAGGTCAAAGAGTTCCTTGTCCACCAAGGGCACTTCGCTGCACTGTGCGCTGAGTGCAACGGGAGTGAGCAGGAGCGCAGCCGTCTGAAAGAGTTGCTGGAGCTTCATGGGAACCGGGTTTGCGCCGGTAAAGATGTGAGCGTCTTCGACGAATGGCGAAATTATTTCGACGAATTTGTTGACAAGTGGTTGAGGAGACGAGGCTGTTCTGGTCAGCAAGACTGACCTGGGGAGCCTGCCGCACCGCTCCCCCGCTCACTGTCGGGGGCTATTTTCGCCGCCCTTGTAAGAGGAGCCCGCACAGGGTCTTCCTCGACCCTGAGCATCATGAGCGTTCGTGTCCGTTTCGCCCCAAGTCCCACCGGTCCCTTGCACATGGGCGGTGTCCGTACCGCACTGTACAACTTCCTGTTCGCGCGCAAACACGGCGGGCAGTTCCTGTTACGGATCGAGGACACTGACCAGGCGCGTTATGTGCCCGGGGCCGAGCAGTACATCAAGGAGAGCTTGGAATGGTGCGGGCTGGTGCCCGATGAAAGCCCCTGGGTCGGCGGCCCGGACGGCCCATACCGGCAAAGCGACCGCAAGGATCTGTACAAGGGCTACGCGGACGAGTTGATCGCCAGGGACAAGGCCTACTACGCCTTTGACACGCCGGAAGAGCTCGAGGCCATGCGCGCCCGCCTGCAAGCGGCCGGGGTGGCGGCCCCCGCCTATAACGCGGTTACGCGCGAGCACATGAAGAACTCGCTCACCCTGAGCGCGGACGAGGTGAGGGAGCGGCTGGCGCGTGGCGACCAGTACGTGGTGCGTTTGAAGGTGCCGCGTCACGCCGAGGTGCGGTTCGAGGACATCATCCGTGGGTGGGTGGTGGTACACAGCGCCAACATCGACGACAAGGTGCTGTTCAAGAGCGACGGCATGCCCACCTACCACCTGGCCAACATCGTGGACGACCACCTGATGCGCATCACGCATGTGATCCGCGGCGAGGAATGGCTGCCCAGCGCACCGCTGCATGTGCTGATCTATGAGGCATTCGGCTGGGAGCGGCCCGCTTTCGCGCACTTGCCCCTCATCCTGAAGCCCGATGGCAATGGCAAACTGAGCAAGCGGGATGGCGATCGCCTCGGCTTCCCGGTGTTCTCGCTGGATTGGATCGATCCGGTGAGCAAGGAGAAGAGCAGCGGGTACCGTGAAAAAGGCTACTACCCGGAGGCTTTCATCAACATGCTCGCCTTGCTGGGCTGGAATCCCGGCACGGACCAGGAGATCATGAGTGTGGAGGAACTCACGCGCCTGTTCGACCTTGAACGGGTCCACAAGGGTGGAGCCAAGTTCGATCCGGAAAAAACCAAATGGTTCAACCAGCAGTACCTGCGGATGCGGCCGGACGCGGAGCTTGGTGCGCAACTTCTGGAACGGCTGAAGGAAAAGGGCATTGCAACGACCCCGGAACGGGCGACGCATGCAGCCAGCCTGTTGAAGGAGCGCGCAACCTTCGTCGAAGACATGTTGGAGGGGACCTACCTCTTCACGAGCGGTTCACCCGTTACGGGCAACGCGGCGGCCAACGAGGAACTGAAGAAGCGCT
>JAGODO010000399.1 GCA_017998165.1 Flavobacteriales bacterium
CAGTAGGACAGTTCCTGGTCGTGGTACAACGGCCACAATTTGCGGGCGGACATGTTGCCGCTGGTGTCGTAGCGCATGGCCATGTTCTGGGCGGTATAGGCCACATTGAGCACCAGCAGGGCCGCCATCGCCCAGCGGCTCCACCGCGCACAAAGCAGATCCGGATAGTGCCGAGCGAGCAACCACAGGAAACAGGCCAGCAGCACGACCAGGGCGATCATCGGATTGATGAAATAGTAGTCGTGGTTATTCAACGCCGCGAACCAGAGAAGGGTGTAGAGCACCGATCCCAAGAGGAGGGTAACGACCAACAGGGTGACCTGCCAAGGCAGTCGCCGCACGTTGGCTGCCAGTGCCGCAAAAGCCACGGCCATCAGGATCCACACCGATGTGTCAAAGACCTGGAAAACGACGATGTCGCAACCGATGGTCCACGCCCACTCCCTCTCTTGCGCGGTCAGGGTCCAGATGGGCCACAGGTCGTTGAAGGTGTATTTGGCCCCGTGCGTGTTGTTGTACGCGGCGGCATACGCATACCAGGCATACACCAGGAGATATCCGGCGGCCAGCACCGCCCACTCTTTCCAATTCCCATCAAAGGGGGACCATCGCCCTTTCAAGCGTGCGCGCAGGAGCGTTGAAAAGGCCAGCACACCTGTGATCGCCACCAAGCTCATGCCGGCGGTCACCTTGATGGACATGCCCAATGTGAAGAAGAAGACCGCTTGGATCCACCGCTTCAGGCCACGGTCCTGCGCGTAGCGGGTCATGTGCCACCAACCGATCAGGGCGAGGTCGAAGGCGGGAACGTCCGTGAGGAAGCTGATGCCGAAGTACACCAGCACGGGCGAAGCGTAGAACAGGAGCGCTGCGCATCCCGCCCAGAAGGCATCACCCACTATCCGGCGCAGCGAAGCGAACAGCGCCAGGGTTCCAGCGAAATGCAACAACAGTTCGATAAGGCGATAAGTGAACTCGCTCGGCCCGGTGATGCGCCACAGCATGCCCACCAGCCAGTACAGGATGGGGAACTCGCCGGCGGTCTTGCCGTCCGTGAAATCGTCGGCGAACTGGTTGTGGATCGCCGGCTCGAAGAGGTTGGCCGTGGTGTCGTAGTAGTTCCAGGCCAGAGCGATGCAGTCCGTTTGCCGCCACAAGTGATGCGGCTGCGGCCGCAGGTGCAACACGCGCCCTGACTCATAGGCGCAACACATCAGGAAGAACGCGAGGACGAACCACCACACAGGTGGCACCCTTCTCAGCACGTTCACGCTACTCATCCGGACCGGGCTACACCGCCATCTCAGGGATCGTCCCCTCCACGACCAGTCGTCCTTCGGTCTTCGCGACGATCTCCTCCACGCTCACTCCCGGAGCGCGTTCCAGCAGCTTGAAGCCCTGCGGCGTGACATCGAACACCCCGAGGTCGCTCACGATCTTCTTCACGCACTTCACCCCGGTGAGCGGAAGCGTACACGACTTCAACAGCTTGCTTTCGCCGGCCTTGTTCGTGTGCATCATCACCACGATGATGTTCTCCGCGCTCGCCACCAGGTCCATCGCGCCACCCATGCCCTTCACCATCTTCCCGGGGATCTTCCAATTGGCGATATCCCCGTTGTCCGAGACCTCCATGGCCCCGAGCACCGTGAGCTGCACCTTCTGCGATCGGATCATCGCGAAGCTGGTGCTGCTGTCGAAGATGCTGCTGCCCGGAAGGAGCGTCACGGTCTGCTTGCCCGCGTTGATCAGGTCCGCGTCCTCCTCACCCTCATAGGGGAATGGTCCCATGCCGAGGATGCCGTTCTCGCTCTGGAGCGTGACGTTGATCCCCGGTGGGATATGGTTCGCGACCAAGGTCGGGATGCCGATACCGAGGTTCACGTACCAGCCATCACGCAACTCCCGCGCGATGCGTTTCGCCATCTGGTTCTTGTCGAGGGCCATGGTCCTTTGCGGTTGAGGGGCGAAGATGGGGAGCCTGCCGCGATCCGGGCGCCGTGGACAGGATCAGCGACCGATCGCGCCGATCGTGCCTTGCACCGCACCCAGCTCTATCCCTGCACGCTCCGCATTGAACAGGTAGATCTTCGCCCGGCCAGCACTGGGGAAGGGAGGCAGCGACCGCGCGAACCGAAGCGTATCGCCCCGCCATTCCAAGCGTTGGGCGCTCAGGGGCAGATTGTCATAGTACAGGTTGTTCTGCAAGGTATCGGTGATCTCGACGACCACACCGAGCCCGGGTGATCGCTCAAGCATGGTCGCGGGGACTTCCAGTTGTACCAGGAGCGCCTCCCGCATGAAGCTGTCCGGGATGTCGACCAGGTCGTAGAACTCATCCCTTCCGGACCGTGGAGGCTTGGAGAATTCCAGGATCCGATGCTCCAGCAACGGGGCCTTGCGCCGGAACAGGTACAGGCCCGGGCCGGTCGCGCTATCCACGAGTTCAAATCCCTCGGCAGCGCCTTCCACCACGCGCCGGTCGATCAACCGGAGATCATCGAGGCCCTCCGGAAAGCGCTCCCATTGGATGAACGGCGCCATGAGATCGGCCTGCCGTGCGGCGTAAAGCCAGCATTGCTTCAGTTGTTCATGGCTGCCCAACACCACCGGGCGACCCAGATCGGCCTGCTCCTGGAGCACGCGACGCACCAGCTTCTCCGGAATGCACTGCTCCGGCCAGATGAGCACGTGGTCCAGGTTGGCCGTGGTGATGGTCCGAAGTGGAAAGGCCAGCATGGGAAGCGCCGCCCAGCGTATCCAGCCCCAGCCGCGTGAAACGAGGTCAT
>JAGODO010000117.1 GCA_017998165.1 Flavobacteriales bacterium
GGGATTCAGCTTCCGCTTCGATGGTCCACTGGATATGCGCATGGACCACCGCGCGAAGAAGAGCGCGGCCGACCTGGTGAACAGCTACGACGACGCGCGGCTCGCGGAACTGCTGCGCACCTACGGCGAAGTGGACAACGCGATGCGCGTGGCGAAGGCGATCACCGCAGCGCGAGCAACGAAGCGCATCACCACCACGCAGCAGATGCTCGCGGCGCTGAAGCCGGTAACGCCACGACAAGGCGAGAGCAGCTTCCTCGCCCAGGTCTTCCAAGCCCTGCGCATCGCGGTGAACGATGAGCTGGGATCACTGGAAGCGCTGCTGAAGCAGAGCGCCGAAGTGATCAGGCCCGGCGGGCGGTTGGTGGTGATGAGCTACCACTCGCTGGAAGATCGGATGGTGAAGAACTGGTTGCGCGCCGGCGACTTCAGCGGAGAAGAGAAGAAGGACCTGTACGGGAACCGCATACGCCCGTTCGAACCGGAGAGCAACAAGGCGACACAGCCGAAAGAAGAAGAAGTACTGAAGAACCCGCGCGCACGCAGCGCACGGTTGAGGATAGCCACCCGAACGTGAACAAGCTGAGAGAGAAGAAAGACGAGCCGGCTGAAGAGACTTCCACCAGGAAGTCCGTCAGCAAGCCGGCCCGCCTCCCGCGCGCATTGATCGGCGTGCTGAACGGCAGTTTCCTGACGAAGGAGGCCGTGCTGGGCAACATGCGCTTCATCCTTTTCTGCGCGGGCCTGATGCTCGCCTACATCGCCTACGGCTACTGGACCGAGCGTACCGTGCGCGACCTCGACCGCACGAACGCCGAGCTGAAGGAGATGCGCAGCGAATACCTCACCGTGCGCAGCCACCTCGAGCAGGCACAACAGCAGAGCCACGTGGCCGGTGACATCCATTCGCTCGGCCTGAAGGAGAGCAAGACGCCACCGATGCGCATCACGGTGGAGGAGGATCAACTCGAAACGCCGGGCACGGAATGATGTCGCCAGAAAAAGCCCTCCGTCTGCGCGTCGGCCTCGTTTACGGTTCACTTGTCGTCTTCGCCATCGCCATCGCGGTGCGGATGTTCAGCATCCAGATCGGTGAGGGCGACAAGTGGCGCGAGATGGCGCAGAACGTCGCCACCTCGGTGCGTACCGTGCAGCCCGATCGCGGGCACATCTACAGCGACGATGGCCGGCTGCTGGCCACCAGCGTGCCCGAGTACGAGGTACACATGGACATGAAGGCCGATGGTCTTTCCGACAGGATGTTCTTCTCAGGTGTCGATTCGCTGGCGCTTGGCCTGAGTGCGCTCTTCAACGATCGCACCGCGGCCGAGTACAAGCGCGCGTTGCTGGACGCGCACGCACGCGGCGAGCGCTACTTCCTGGTGAAACGCAAAGTGGACCACGAGCAGATGCTGCTGCTGCAACAACTGCCGATCTACCGCGAAGGGAAATTGAAGAGCGGCCTGATCGCCGTGAAGAAGTACGAGCGCAAGCAGTGGTTCGGCCGCCTGGCGCGCCGCAGCATCGGCGATGTGCCTACCGACAGCGGCAACTACGGGATCGAGAAGGGCTTCGAGGCTTACCTCCATGGCACCGAGGGTAACCGCCTGGAGCGTCGACTGGTCGGCGGCGCATGGATGCCAGTGGATGACGGCGAAGGACAGGATCCCATCGCGGGCAGTGACATCCATACGACGATCGACATCAACCTCCAGGACGTCGCCGACGACGCGCTGGAAACCCAACTGCGCAAGAATGGCGCACATCACGGTTGCGTGGTGGTGATGGAAACGAAGACGGGCTACATCAAAGCGATCAGCAATCTGGCTTTGGTGAAGGACAGCACCTACGCCGAGACCGAGAACTACGCGGTGGGCCACGCCACCGAGCCGGGCAGCACGTTCAAGACCGCAAGCCTGATCGTTGGCCTGGAGGACGGGCTGATGAAACCCACGGACCAGTGGGACACGCACTGCGGCGAAGTGCGCTACAGCGGCAAGCCCCTCCCCGACTCGCACCGGAAGTGCGGCGTGCTCACGCTGAGCCGTGCGCTCGAGGTCAGCAGCAACACCGTGATCTCGCAGGCGGTGATGAAGGGCTACCAGAAACAGCCCGAGAAGTTCATCAGCGGCCTTCGCCGCATGGGTCTGGGTGCCCCGCTCGGCGTGCGCATCCCCGGTGAAGCGATGCCCATCCTCTACGGGACCGACAACAAGCGCATGTGGAGCAAGATCAGCCTGCCATGGAACAGCGTGGGCTACGGCCTCACCATCACGCCGCTGCAGACCCTCACCTTCTACAACGCCATCGCGAACAACGGCCGCATGATGCAGCCCCAATTCGTGTCGAGCATATCGCGCGGTGGCAAGGAGACCGAGCGTTTCGAGCCGGTGGCGCTGAACGAGAAGATCGCGAGCGATCCCGTGCTGCGCGAGGTCCGTAAGATGCTCGAGGGCGTCGTGGACAGCGGCACCGCGACCAACCTGAAGAGCGCGCACTTCCGCATCGCCGGCAAGACGGGCACTGCACAGATCGCCAGCGGCAACGCGGGGTACAAAGTGAACGGTGTGAGCTACCAGGCCTCGTTCGTCGGCTATTTCCCGGCCGATGCCCCGCGCTATACGTGCATCGTGGTCGTGAGCTCGCCCAGCCAGAAAGGCTACTACGGCAATGTGGTGGCCGGACCGATTTTCACGGAGATCGCGAACAAGCTCTACGGCAACCGCCTGGACATGCAGGACGCGAAACAGCTCGCGGACCTCGACAGCATCCGCCGCGCCTCCGGGCCGCGCACACCGACCACGTTCGCCGGCAACTCGCGCGACCTCCTCGCCGCCGCGCAAGCGCTGAATGTCCCGCTGAGGATCGAGGGCGAGGGCGAGTGGATGAGCACGCAGGCCACCGACAGCAATGTGGTGGCGAAGCCCCGCAACATCCCGGGTGATGCCGTGGGCATGGTGCCGAACGTGCTCGGCATGGGCCTGAAGGACGCGCTCTACATCCTCGAGAACCGCGGCCTGAAAGTGCGCATCGTCGGCAGCGGCATGGTGAAGAAGCAATCGCTGCAGCCGGGTTCGCGCTGCTTCAACGGATCATCCATCACGCTGGAGCTGACATGAAGCTGCTGAAGGACATCCTCTACAAAGCACGTCTCGAGCAGGTCGTCGGCAGTACCAACGCCGCCATCGAGCACATCACCTTCGACAGTCGCGCGGTAAGACCCTTCACGGCCTTCGTCGCCATCAAAGGCACGAAGAGCGACGGGCACGAATTCATCCCGAAGGCGCTGGAACTGGGCGCGAGCGCGATCATCTGCGAAAAGCTGCCGCAGGAACTGAAGGACGGTGTCACCTACGTGCGCGTTGCGGAAAGCCAACATGCGCTCGCGGTGCTGGCGAACAACTTCTACGACCAGCCGAGCAGGGACCTCAAGCTCATCGGCATCACCGGCACGAACGGCAAGACGAGCGTGGCCACGCTGCTCTACAAGCTCTTCCGTTCGCTCGGGCACAAGTGCGGCCTGATCAGCACCGTGGAGATCCGCCTAGGCAACAGGACGATCGATGCCACGCACACCACGCCCGACGCGGTGCGCCTGAACGAGCTGCTGCGCACGATGGTGGACGAGGGCATCACGTACTGCTTCATGGAAGTGAGCAGCCACAGCGTGGTGCAGGAGCGCATCACCGGCTTGCATTTCGTGGTCGGTGCCTTCACCAACATCACGCACGACCACCTCGACTATCACGGAACGTTCGCCGAGTACATCAAAGCCAAGAAGCGCTTCTTCGACAAGCTGCCCGAAGACGCCCATGCGCTCACCAACGCTGATGACAACAATGGCGATGTGATGCTGCAGAACACGAAGGCGCACAAACACAGTTACGCCCTGCGGAACATGGCGGACCACCGTGCCCGCATCATCGAGAACGCGCTCACCGGCCTGCACCTCAACATCGATGGGCACGACGTGTACACGCGGCTCATCGGCGAATTCAATGCCAGCAACCTGCTGGCCGTGTACGGGACGGCCATCCTCCTCGGGGAACGACCATTGGACATCCTCACCGCGCTCAGCGACCTGGAGCCACCGCGCGGCAGATTCCAGATCATCCGTGGCCCCGGAATCCCTGCCGGGGAAGTACAGAACACCGTCAAGGATGGCGGTGCCACCAACACCATCACCGGTATCGTCGACTATGCGCACACGCCTGACGCGCTGAAGAACGTGCTGTCCACCATCAACGACACATGCAGCGATGAGCAGCGCGTGATCACCGTGGTGGGCTGTGGCGGCGATCGCGACCGCACCAAACGTCCCATCATGGCGCGCATCGCGGCCGAGATGAGCCACCAAGTGGTGCTCACCAGTGACAATCCGCGCAGCGAAGACCCGAATACGATCATCCACGAGATGCGTGTCGGGCTGAACAGCAGTGACCTGTCGCGCGTGTTCGTGAACGCCGACCGCAAGGAGGCGATCCGCATGGCCGTGGGGCTCGCGCGTCCGGGCGATGTGGTGCTGGTGGCCGGCAAAGGGCACGAGACCTACCAGGAGATCGCTGGTGTGAAGCACCCCTTCGACGACGCGGCGGTACTGAAGGAAACGCTTGAACTGATGCACAAGTAGCGATGCTCTACCATCTGTTCAAGGCGCTCGACTTCTCCATTCCCGGCAGCGGTGCGTTCAACTACATCACGTTCCGGGCGGGCATGGCGCTGTTCGTGTCGCTCATCATCACGCTGTGGTTCGGTGGCGGCATCATCAAGATGCTGCGCCGCATGCAGGTGGGCGAGACCGTGCGTGACCTCGGCCTCGAAGGCCAGATCCAGAAGCAGGGCACGCCTACCATGGGCGGCCTCATGATCATCGCGGGGATCGTGATCCCCACGCTGCTCTTCGCGCGGCTCAACAACGTGTACATCCTGCTGCTGCTCGCCAGTGTGCTCTGGCTCGGCACCATCGGCTTCATCGACGATTACATCAAGGTCTTCAAGAAGGACAAGCGCGGGCTCGCCGGCACCAGCAAGATCATCGGCCAGATCGGCATCGGACTGGTCGTGGGCCTCACGGTCTACTTCCATCCGAGCATCCGCACCAAGGTGGAGATACCGCAAGTGCTGGCGCAGCAATTCGATGACAGTGAGATCACCCGCTACCAGGACAAACAGGGCGAGGACCACTTCCTCCTCGACCGGAAGTCGCCGAGCACGACGATCCCCTTCATCAAGAACAACGAATTCAACTATTCGTCCATACCCGGCCTGTTCGGCCGCGATGCGCGCAAGTACACCTGGATCGTGTACGTGCTCGCCGTGATCTTCATCATCGCCGCCGTGAGCAACGGGGCGAACATCACCGACGGCATCGATGGGCTGGCCGCGGGAACGAGCGCCATCATCGTGCTCGCGCTCGGCATACTCACGTACATCGGCGGGAACATCATGTTCAGCCAGTATCTGGACGTGATGTACATCCCCGGCATCGGTGAGCTGGTGGTGTTCATCGGCGCGATGCTCGGTGCCTGCATCGGCTTTCTCTGGTACAACACCTACCCGGCGCAGGTCTTCATGGGCGATACCGGCAGCCTGATGCTCGGTGGCACCATCGCCACGCTGGCGATCCTCGTGCGCAAAGAGCTCATGATACCCGTGCTCTGCGGGGTCTTCCTCGTGGAGAACCTCAGCGTGATGCTGCAGGTATCCTGGTTCAAGTACACCAAGCGGAAGTATGGTGAAGGCCGCAGGATCTTCAAGATGAGCCCGCTCCACCACCACTACCAGAAGAGCGGCTACCACGAGAGCAAGATCGTCGCGCGCTTCTGGATCGTCGGCGTGATGCTCGCCGTACTCACCCTCGTAACCCTGAAACTCCGTTGAGCGAGCTGGTGATACTCGGTGCTCAAGAGAGCGGAACGGGGGCAGCGACGCTCGCCAAGAAGCGCGGTGTGTCCGTGTTCGTGAGTGACGCCGGGAAGATCAAGGAGGACTACAAAAAGGTGCTCGTCGATCACGACATCGAATTCGAGGAGGGTGGTCACAGCGCCAACCGGGTGCTCGGTGCGGGCGAGATCGTGAAGAGCCCCGGCATCCCGGACACCGCATCGCTCGTGCGCGCGGCAACGGAGAAAGGCATCCCGGTGATCAGCGAGATCGAGTTCGCGAGCCGCTACACCACCGCGACCATCGTCGGCATCACCGGCAGCAACGGCAAGACGACGACCACGCTGCTCACCGGCCACATCCTGAAGAAGGCGGGCCTCGACGTGGCTGTTGGCGGCAATGTGGGCACCTCGTTCGCAGGATTGGTCGCCGAAAGGGAATACCCGCTTTACGTGCTCGAGCTGAGCAGTTTCCAGCTGGATGGCATCCGTGACTTCCGGCCGCACGTCGCCATCCTGACGAACATCACACCGGACCATCTCGACCGCTACGCCTACGAGATGCGCAACTACGTGGCGAGCAAATTCCGCATCGCCATGAACCAGCGCGAGACGGACCATTTCATCCACTGCGCCGACGATCCGGAGACCATCACCGGCCTCGGCCTGCACCCGGTGAAGGCGCGACGCTGGCCTTTCTCCCTCACGAGCACACAGCCGCAAGGCGCATTCCTGCAAGACAAGACCCTTCATCTCAACGTCCACCAAAACCATCTCAGCATGAGCATCCTCGAACTCGCACTACAGGGCCGACACAACGTCTACAACAGCATGGCCGCCGGCATCGCGGCCCGCGTGCTCGAAGTGCGCAACGAGACCATCCGCGAGAGCCTCACCGACTTCCAGAACGTGGAACACCGCCTGGAACGCGTGGCGACGGTGAATGAAGTGGAGTTCATCAACGACAGCAAGGCCACCAACGTGAACAGCGCTTGGTTCGCCCTGGAGAGCATGGAGAAGCCCGTGATCTGGATCGTCGGTGGCACCGACAAGGGGAACGACTACAGCACGCTCATCGACCTGGTGAAGCAGAAGGTGAAGGCCATCGTCTGCCTCGGCAAGGACAACACGAAGATCCACGAGGCTTTCGGCGGCATCGTTCCCACCATCGTGGATACCGACAACGCGGCATTGGCGGTGCAGCACAGCTACGACCTCTCGGAGCCCGGGTACGTGGTGCTGCTCTCGCCGGCCTGCGCATCGTTCGATCTTTTCGAGAACTACGAGGACCGCGGTCGTCGATTCAAGGCGGCGGTGCGCTCGCTGTGATCGGATGATCAGAGAATGGGAGTGCTGACGAACCGAAAACAGAGCGAGGGCGGAGAGTGGGATCAGATGCTCAAGAAATGACAGAGTGATGGACCAGGACAGCTTCCACAGACTTCTCGGAAAGACCGCTGCGGCTCGCCTTGTACAGGCGCGCAACCAGCACCTGAGCGAACGCCACAGCGGGCCGCACAGTCTTGAGATCGTCGGCACGGTGAACGGCGTGGACTACATCAACGACAGCCAAAGCACGTTCCTTGATGCCGCGTTGCAGGCCATGTCGGCGATCGACAAGCCGATCGTCTGGATCGCCGGGACATTGCCCGCCGAGATCGGCCAGTGGCATATCCGGGAGTTCCTGCGCGAGCGGATCGCGGCGCTGGTGCTCTATGGAAAGTCGAGCGGTCGCGGTATCGAAGCGCTGAAGCCGTTCACCGAGCACATGTACACCGCGGAAGAGCTGCGTACGGCGGTCTTCGTGGCGCGTGAACTCGCGCGAGATGGCGAAGCGGTGCTCTTCTCCCCGGCCTGCCCGAGCAGCGGAACGCACGCGAACGTGGAGGAACGGGGCGTTGAATTCAAGAATGCCGTCCTTGATCTCTGATGGAACAGATGCCCGGTTGTCCGTTGTCGGTTGTCCGGCGTGATGGCAAAAGCCCGCGACGGAGTCGTGCGTCCGGACCGACAACCGACAACCGTCAACCGTCAACCCGGCCATGAAAACCCTCTTCACCACCCACCTCAAAGGCGATCGTACGATCTGGATGGTCGCGCTGATCCTTGGCGTCGTGAGCCTGCTCGCGGTGTACAGCGCCTGTAGTTGGATGGTGTGGCGGCATGATGGCGGAACGTTGCGCGTGCTGTTCAAGCACGGGATGATGCTCGCCGCCGGCGGCTTCATCATGTACGTGGCCAGCAAGGTGAAGTACACGATGTTCTCCCGGCTCGCGCAGCTCGCGCTGCCGGTGACGATCGGGCTGCTGGCGCTCACGCTGCTCATCGGTTCCAACGTGAACGGCGCCTCGCGTTGGCTGGTCATCCCCGGGTTGGGCATCACGTTCCAAACGAGCGACCTGGCCCGTGTGGTGATCCTCGTCTACCTCGCGCGCATCCTTGGCCGCAACCGCGAAGAGGCTTGGACGCTGAGGGAGGTGTTCCTCAGTATCGGCCTGCCCATCGCCGCGGTGTGCGGGCTGATCCTGCCCGCGAACTTCTCGACGGCCGCGTTGCTCGGGATGACCTGCCTCATCGTCCTCTTCATCGGACAGGTGCCCATGAAACACATCGGTATCATGGCGGGCCTGGGTGTGCTCGCGTTCGTTGTGCTGTTGCTGCTCGCGAAGACCTGGCCGGAACTGTTGCCACGCGTGGCCACGTGGGAAAAGCGCATCGAGAACTGGGGGGCGGCCGACCACGAAGGTGCGATGACCGCCGAGGAGCGCGACGCGAATTACCAGACGAACAACGCGAAGATCGCCATCGTGAGCGGCGGCTTCCTCCCCAACGGCCCCGGCACCGGCACCTCGCGCAACTTCATGCCGCACCCGGAGAGCGACATGATCTACGCCTTCATCATCGAGGAATACGGGTCGATCATCGGCGGGCTCGGCCTGCTGTTGCTCTACCTCATCCTGCTCTTCCGGGCCATGAAGATCTCGGACAAGGTGGAGAAGACCTTCGGAAAGCTCGCCGCCATCGGACTCGCTCTTGGCCTGGTGCTGCAAGCGCTCGTGAACATGGCCGTGGCCGTGAACCTCGTGCCGGTGACGGGGCAGCCGTTGCCGCTGGTGAGCATGGGTGGCACCAGCATGTGGTTCACCTGCCTGGGGCTGGGGATCATCATCAGCGTAAGCCGCAGCTACGAGCCGGATGAGCCCGTGACGAAAGAGAAACGCCAGCGCACGACCGCAGCCGATGAGCCAGACGTCGCGATCGCTTAGGATCATGATCTCCGGCGGCGGCACAGGGGGGCACATCTTCCCGGCCGTCGCCATAGCCAACGCCGTGAAGGAGCGCGAGCCCGGCACGGAGTTCCTCTTCGTGGGCGCCGAGGGCAAGATGGAGATGGAAAAAATTCCCGCTGCCGGGTACCGGATCGTAGGCCTTCCGATCCGCGGCTTCCAGCGCACGGCGCTGTGGAAGAACATCGGCCTGCCCTGGCGCTTGCTCAAGAGCATGTTGAAAGCGCGCCAACTCGTGCGCACCTTCAAGCCGGATGTGGCCGTGGGCGTGGGCGGCTATGCGAGCGGGCCCACCCTCGCAGCAGCGCAGCGCATGAAGGTGCGAACGCTCATCCAGGAACAGAACAGCTTCCCCGGCAAGACGAACATCTACCTCGCCAAGCGCGTGGACCGCATCTGCGTGGCGTACGAGGGCATGGAGAAGTTCTTCCCGCGCGAGAAGATCCTGCTTACCGGCAACCCCGTCCGGCAGGAGGTCGTGCGCCTGACCGGAAAGGGCCCGCGTGGGCTGGAGCACTTCGGACTGCGCGAGGGCGGCCCCATCGTCTTCGTCACCGGTGGAAGTCTCGGGGCGCGCGGGATCAACCGGGGCATCGAGGCCGCTCTACCGCTGCTGAAGGAGAAGGGCATCCAACTCATCTGGCAGACGGGAACACCCTATTTCAAGCAGGCGCAGGACGCGGCGAACAAGCTCGGCTATGCTGATTGCAAAGTACACGAGTTCGTGAGCAAGATGGACTACGCCTACGCCATCGCGGACCTTGTCGTCGCTCGCGCCGGGGCCATCAGCGTAAGCGAGCTTCAACTCGTTCAGCTCCCTGCGATCCTCGTTCCCCTTCCTACGGCGGCCGAAGACCACCAGACGATGAATGCGCGGGCGCTGACCGACCGCGGAGCGGCCGTACTCGTGAAGGACGATGAGGCGGTGAACATGCTCGGCAAGGAGATCGTGCGGTTGATCGAGAACGAGGACGAGCTGATGAAACTGCGCAGCACGATCGCCGGGCTAGGGCAACAGAATGCGGCGGAAGCGATCGCGGCGGAGGT
>JAGODO010000400.1 GCA_017998165.1 Flavobacteriales bacterium
ATCGTGGAGCACCTGAGCGTCATGGCGTATGAACGCTACGTGCACGTCTCGCTGTTGGTGCTCGCAGGCCTGCTTCGGACGGGATACCGCCTGCCCGACTGGTCGAAGGAGGAACTCGCCATCGGCTATCGCAAGGACGGTACGCGCTGGGGCACGATGCTCGACCATCCGCTGGTCAATGGCGGCCCGGGGTGGCACCTGCGCGCGAACGGCGGCATCCTCAGCACCACGCACGATATGGCCGCATGGCTGGAGACCTTGCGAACGAACAAGGTGCTGTCCAAGGCCAGCACGGACGTGATGTTCACGCCGCACGTGGAAGAGGGGCAGGGAGCGGGCTCGTTCTACGGTTATGGGTGGGCGCTTTTCAAGAACAGGCGCGGCACGCGGCTCATCACCCACAACGGAGGCAACGGTGTGCAGTTCGCCGATGTGCTCTGGTACGCGGATGAAGGCGTGCGCGTGGTGCTGATGAGCAACGCCAACAAGCGCGGCATGCAGGACATCGCTTGGGATGTCGGGCGCATGGTTTTCGATCCCGCCTATCAGCCATCCATACCCGGAGCCGCGGAGATGCTGCTTTCCATCCCTGACGGACCGATGGGCGATCGGATGAAGGGACTTTCGTCCGTCATCTCGACGATCGGTACGGATGCGGAACTCGCGTCGTGGCTCCGCAACAACCTGGGGCCGGGTTTCCTGGCCGACGTACCGATGGAGCAACACCTCACGATCTTCAAGCAGCTACGGTCGGACATCGGGGCCCACGACATCGCGGGTGTCGAGCGCATGAACCCGGAGGAATTCGCGTTGCGGCTGAAGAGCAAGAAGAATGGTGGCACATTCCGCATGATGGTGCAGCTACGGCCGAGTGATGCGCTCATCAGCGGGCTCGGTGTGGAGAAGGAATAGGTGGAGCCTAAATTCGGCGCATGGCCAAGTTCCTCGAAGCGCTGGATGAACGACTGAGCGCCTTCATCCGCGAGCAGAAGATGTTCTTCACAGCCACTGCGCCGAATGATGGCCGTGTGAATCTCTCACCCAAGGGTCTGGACACGTTCCGCATCCTCGATCCGCGGCAGGTAGGCTATCTCGATGCCACAGGTAGCGGCAATGAGACCGCCGCCCACCTGTTGCAGAACGGCCGCATCACCATCATGTTCTGCGCGTTCGAAGGCGCGCCGCTCATCCTGCGGCTTTATGCGCGGGGCCGCTCCGTGCGGTCGGGTTCCAGTGACTGGGCCGCGTTGCGTCCGCTTTTCGGGCCGCACATGCCGGGCGAACGCCAGCTCATCGTCGCCGATATCGACAGCGTGCAAACCAGTTGCGGATACGGTGTGCCGTTGTTCGATTTCAAGGAGCATCGCGACCAGCTACCGGCATGGGCAGAGCGGAAGAGCGAAAGCGGTGTGCTCGCCTACCGCGCGGAGAAGAACCGCGTGAGCATCGATGGCCTCCCGACCGGGATCGGGTCGACCTGACCTGTCCTTCCCGGTCACAACTGAACGGTTTTCCCCTCGTCTTGCCTTTAGAACCAGCAACCATGGAACGATCACTACCCTTTTTCGCACTGGCCCTCGCGCTGAACGCCAACGCCCAGGTTCCCGTCGCGTGCTACCCGTTCACTGCCACGGACCCCGGTGATGCCAGTGGGAACGAGCATAACGGGACGGTCCAGGGTGCCACACCGATGGCTGACCGTTTCGGCCACCCGAACCAGGCATACTATTTCGACGGGGAGGATGATCGTGTGGAACTGCCGGCGCTCGGTGACCTGATCCCCGGCAACGAGTTCTCGGTTTCCTTCTGGTTGAAGGCGGATGCCTCGGAGTCGGATGCGGCCTTTCTTACGCAGCCGGATGATGCGACCGACCGGTTCAGCGTGGCACCGCACTACAACCACAACACGGAGAATTCCGTGTTCTGGGATTTCGGCGACATTTTCAACGGGGGACGGGCGTCCATCATCCCGTTCGCCTTCTCCAATGATTGACAGCATTGGGTGTTCACGCACAGTGAAACGGATGACAACATGTCCATCTATCTCGATGGCGTCCTGATCGACTCAGAGGACCATCATTCCTCGATCACCGACAGGTCCAAGCCGGTTTGGATGGGCGGCGGATACACGGACGGTACGCTGGATTTCTTCTTCCATGGCGCGATCGATGATGTCATGTTCTTCGATGAGGCCATGGGCGCGAGCACTGTGGCCTTCGTGCATGCCGACCAGTTGTTCGCCGCACCCTGTAGCCGGGTGGGGATCCCCGCGCACCTCAGCGGTGATGCGCCCGTGATCCGGCCCTCCATCGTCGAGGAGGGTTCCGTGACCATCGATTGGAATGGGATGGCCAATGCTGGCCGCATCGAGGTCATCGATATGGAAGGACGCATCGTCCGGACCGGGGCCTTCGCCGCCCATGCGCTGTGGTCCTTCGATGCCGACCATCTCGCTCCGGGTTGTTACACCATCCGGTGCCTCTCGGGAAACGAACTGTTCAATGCGCGGTTCGCCAGGCGTTGACAGCGGGCCGCTCCGCCGTGCTCAACCGTGATAGACGCGCGAGGCCACGATGCGTCCGCCGCGCACTTCCAGCACTTCCCCCACGCGCAGGTCCTCTTCGCCTTCCGCGTGCCGGATATACTCCATGAATACGCGATCGGCATCCGCGGTGAGCCCGGTCACCTCGTACCGTAAGGTGGGTAGACGTTCAAAGGCATCCCGCCACCAATCGCGGAGCGCGTTTTTTCCCCGCACCATACCGTTCGTCTCGGGCC
>JAGODO010000118.1 GCA_017998165.1 Flavobacteriales bacterium
GGCCGGCCGAAATGCTGAGCCAGAATTGGTGCGGCACGCCCATCATCGCGCGTGGAGCCGACATCGATGGGGATGGGGACACGGACATCTGCACGGCCTCGCATGAGGACGGCCTGCTGCGGTGGCTGGAGAACGGGGATGGCCAGGGGGACATGGTGGCCCCGCACGCGCTCGGTGGAAACGTATCCGGCGTCACCGATGTGCGTTTGGCGGACATGGATGAGGACGGCGACGTGGATCGCGTGACCTGTTCCGATGTGACGAACGAGATCCTGTGGAGCGCCAACGATGGCACGGGCAACTTCGGTGTCGGCACGGTGCTCGCCACCGGCGTGGTGGGCCTGAACTCGCTGGAGCTGGTGGACCTGGACCAGGATGGTGACCTGGATGTGCTGGCCACGGCGGAAGTGGCGGACAGCGTGGTGTGGGTGCCGAACAACGGAGGCGGCGGTTTCGGCGAGGCCTTCGGCATTTGCGGCCAGATCGGTGGTGCGCACGATGTGGCCGTGGCCGACTTCGACATGGACGGCGACTTGGACCTCGCCCTGTCAGCCACCAACGAGAATCAACCGATCTGGGCCGAGAATGACGGCGCAGAGGTTTTTACCATTCACCTGCTTCCGATATCCGCCCCCAGTGGACAGCAATTCTGCGACGTGGCCGACCTGGACCTGGACGGGGATATCGACATGGCGTGGAACAACACGAACAACCTGCTCAACTGGGCGATCAACGACGGTACAGGCACCTTCAGCTACGGAGGCAACATCGGCCTGAACGGCGGCTGCCGTTCCATGGACCTGCACGACATGGACGGCGACGGTGATGCGGACGTGGTCTTCACGTGCCCGCTCTTCCTGGCCGGCACAGAAGTCCGCTACGTCACCAATAACGGGGATGGCACCTTCAGCAATTCGGTATCGCTTGCGGCCACTACGCAATCCTTCGTCCGCTCGACCATCGCCGATGTGGACAGCGACGGGATGTCGGACATCGTGCTCGCCTCGGAGTATGAGCAGTACATCTTCTGGAAGCGCAATACGGGCGGCGGAACCTTCACAGAGACCTGGGGAGCCTCGCCGCCCTGTCTCGTTCCGATCAGCCTGCAGAACGCCGATCTGGATGGCGACGGCGATACCGACCTGCTCGTCGGGTGCGGGGGTGATGGCAAACTGAACTGGCTGGCGAACGATGGCGCCGGGGGCTTCAGCCTTCCCCGCCACATCACCCACGGGATCGTCTCCCTCCGTGAGGTCTGCATCGGGGATATCGATGGCGATGGCGACATCGACGCGCTCGCCGTTTCCCAATACGACTCCACCCTGGCTTGGTACGCCAATGACGGTAGCGGGAATTTCGGCCCTGAGCTTCTCATTGACTATACCACGGGCTACAACTATTCCGGGGCGCTGGACGACCTCAATGGTGACGGATATCCCGATCTGGTGACCACCGAGAACAACGGCAGCCGCCTGCTCGTGTACCTGAACAATGGCGACGGCACTTTCTCCGCGCCCGTGACCGTGAATTCCACCACGACCACGATCATGGACATCGCGCTTGGCGACATCGACAACGACACCGACCTCGATATCGCTGTGGCCGCCTCTGGCAGCAACCGTGTCGCGTGGTTCGCCAACGACGGATCCGGTGCGTTCGGCGTGCAGCAGACCGTAAGCTCGGCCATCACCCAAGTGAACCGCCTTCGCCTGCGCGACCTGAACGCCGACGGCATATTGGACATACTCTGCAATGCGGACAACACGGAAGGCGTACGCATATTCATCAACACCGGCAGTGGCGTGTTCAGCGCCGTGCAGGTGGCCACCGCCGACAACATCCGCGCCTTCGATGCAGTGGACATGGACGGCGATGACGACATCGACATCGTGGGTGTGGACGCCTCGCTGTCCGCGATGCGGTGGTACGCCAACGACGGTACCGGCCTCTTCATCGGCAGCCAGGCCGTTACCACGCCCCCGCCCTACCCCAACCTGGTGATGGCCGTTGACCTGGACGGCGACACCGATCCGGACCTCGTGTGCGGCTCGGGTACCAATGACCAGCTCTTCGTGTGCGAAAGTCACCTCGGTAGTCCCTTCCGCGTCAAGGGTCGCCTATTCAACGATGCGAACAGCAGCGGAGCCTATGATAGCGGAGAGGAGCCCTTCCCCTTCATCGCAGTGGTTTCAGCGCCCACCTGGTCATCGCCCTACACCACGACCACGGGTGAGTATACCTGCTACCTGGCCGAGGGCAACTACAACGTGAATTCCCAAGCACCCGACGCGCTGTGGACGCTGACGACCTCGCCGGCCACGCACAATGTGACCTTGACCACAGGCGCACCACTGAGCACGGGCCACGACTTCGGATACGTGCCCAACGGTACGGTGAACGACCTGATCGTGTCGCTGAGCCCGCTGTCGCCGGGCTGCAACGGCGCAACAAGCCAGTGGATCACGTGGCGGAACAATGGCAATACGCGGCCTTCCGGGCTTGTCGCGTACACGATCGATCCGCACTACACCTTCATCAGCGCACAACCCGGGCCGAGTTCCTTCTCCGGAAGCACCCTGTACTGGACCTATGCCGACCTTGCCTATTACGGGGAGCACACCGTTCACGTGCTGCTGGAGAACCCGGACGAGTCGCAGATCGGGCAACCCGTGGTGAACACGCTGGCGGTAACCATCGACGAGGACGGCAGTCCCATCGCCGTCTTCTCCGACCAGACGTTCCTGCTGGTGACATGCGCCTACGATCCGAACGACAAGGTCGTCGACCCGGCAGGCTATGGGGAATATGGCGCCGTGGATATGGATGTCCCCTTCCTGGAATACACCGTGCGCTTCCAGAATACGGGTACCGCACCGGCCGCCAGCGTCATCATCCGCGACGTGCTGGATGCGGCGCTGGACCGGGCCAGCGTGCAGCTGGTGGGCAGCTCGCACACCATAACGGATATGCGCATCGAGGGCGATGGTGAACTCATCTTCACTTTCGACGGTATCAACCTGCCCGACAGTGCCAGCGATGAGCCCGGCAGTCATGGCTTCGTCACCTTCCGAGCATCCCCTCTTCCGGGCACGCCTTCCGGAACGAGCATCGCGAACACGGCCGACATCTATTTCGACCTGAACGCCCCCGTGGTCACGAACACGGTGAGCAACATGTTGATCGATTGCGATCTGTTCGGCGCGGACATCACACCACTGACCAATGAGTTGCTGCAGGCGAGCCCGGGCGTGAGCTATCAATGGTACCAGGATGGCGAGATCATCCCGGGCGCTACAGCACAGGAATTGTTGGTGGAGGCCACCGGGCTGTATGCAGTGGCGGTCACGAACGAATATGGTTGCCCGCTCATGAGCGATGGCCTGCAGGTCGTCATCACCGGGATGAGCGATGTGAACGCGCTGCACATGGCCGTGGTGCCGAACCCGATAAGCAACCAGGCGCGCATCCTGTTCGATCGGCCGATGTCTTCCGATATGTTCATCCAGTTGATGGATGTGAACGGCCGCATTGTGCGGCAGCTGAACGGCAACGGCACACGCGAGCTGATCATCGCACGGGGCACGCTGGCCTCAGGCATCTACACCGTCCGGGTTTCCCCGAATGGGGACGGCCCCGGTGGAACGGTACGACTGGTGCTCGACTAGCCGGGATCATCGACCCGCCTTTCCTGTCAACGGCGGATCAACAACACTTCCCGGGTGCGCCACCCAAGCTTCTACTTTCGCTACATGCCCGCTCACTTGATCCCTGCGCTTGTCCGGCCTCTGCTATCATCCATCTTGGCCCTGCTCGTTCACACATGCGCGGCACAACTTGGTCCACGTCACATCATCCACCACCTCACCCAAGGCGTGGCCGGCGAGGTCATCGTGCTGGATGCGGATGGCGACGGGGACGATGACCTGGTGAATTCCCTCGCACCGCTGAGCCGCATTTACCTGAATGATGGGGCAGGCGGCTTCGATGAACAGCATGTCCTGTTCGATAGCGTGATCACCTATGTGCTGTTTGCGGGCGAAGCGAACGGCGATGGGCTCACGGACCTTTTCATCCGGCAGGGTTCGAACTACCGGTTCGCGCTGTGCGATGGGGCGGGCAACTTCGAGCTGATATCGGTCCCCTTCTCCGAAACGGGCGGAATGGAATGCCACGCGTTCGATGCCGATGGCGATGACCGCTGCGACGTCGTCTGTGCGCGTAACGTTGATGGTGACGTGGCGCTGCTGGTGAACAACGGCAGCGGCCTGTTGGGTCCGCCGACCTTCGTGGCCACCAGCAACTTCGCGCTGCCCGAGACGGGGGACGTCGATGGTGACGGTGACGAGGATGTGATCGTGCTGAGGACCTTGGTGTTCGCGGTCATGCTGAACCTTGGTCAGTCTGTTTTCCAGGAAGTGACCTTTCCGATCGGCGCAACGAGACAGGCGCTCATCGCGGATATCGACCAGGACGGACTGGGCGACATCGTGCTGAGCAATGGTATCGGCCAAGGGCCGTACACGCTCAGCGTGATGCACAGCCTCGGGGGCGGGCTATTCGATCCGGCGCTCACCGTGGATACGCTCTTTGATGCGAACGGGAACTTCCGGGTGGAGGACCTGGACGGTGACACCTTCCCTGACCTCTACTACGGCGAGGACGACACCCTGAAGTGGTACCGCAATGACGGCAGTGGCACGTTGCTGCCGGCGGCACCGATGGTACCCGGCTTCAACAAAGCCTATTGGCTGGTGGACGAGCAATGGACGATGGACCGCGAGAACGACGGCGACCGTGACGTCGTGGTGAGATTGCGCGATGGTCCGCACCTCTGTGCCGTCGAACAGACCGCGCCGGGCTCCTTCGCCGAGGTGCCGCACTGGCTGGTGGGTTCCTACACGCTCGGCGGCGCGGAGAGCGCGGACATGGATGGGGACCTGGACCCCGATCTGGTCACCTTCGGGTACAGTATCGGTTCTTACAATGCTGAGGTAATCAATTTCTGGCGCAACGACGGCACGCTTGACTTCGCGCCCCGGCAGATGATCGCGGACAGTGCGATCACCATTCTGGACATGGCGCTCACAGACCTGGATATGGACGGGGACCGGGATGTCGTCTGCGCCTCCTCGTCGATGGGTATGGTGTTCTGGCTGGAGAACGATGGCACCGGGGCCTTCGGCCCGAAGCAGGTCTGTTTCACCAGCACTTCGGCGCCCAAACGCATCGATGCGACCGATGTCACCGGTGATGGCGCTCCGGACCTGCTCGCCATATCCGCCACTTCGGACGAGCTCCATTTGTACGTGAACGACGGTACTGGGCAGTTCGGTGCTCCGCAGGTCATCAGCTCCTCGCTCAACTGGCCGCATGAGGTGAAGTGCGCGGACATGGATGGCGACGGCGATGCCGACGCGGTGATCGCCGATGGCAATGCGGGACTGAACAACCAGGTACTCTGGCTGGCCAATGATGGCACAGGAAGCTTCACCGGTCCCCTGTCCATCTCGGCGCTGGGCGAGGTGGCCACTCTGCTCGCCCTCGCTGACGTGGACAACGATGGCGATACGGACCTGGCATACGACCGTCGCGTGAACTCGACTTCCACCGACCTGCGCTTGGCCTTGAACGACGGTACGGGATCCTTCGCGCTGACCGCGGTCGCCCCCCTTGATGACCAGTTCTCCGACCTCCGCTTGACCGACATCACCGGTGATGGTCACGCGGATGTGCTGCTCTGTGGTGTTTCCGACCCCTACACCTACTTGCTGGCGAACAACGGCAGTGGCGCCTTCGCTTCGCCCGTTGTGCTCACCGATCAGCAACAATGGCCACAAGCCGCGCTCGCTGCCGATATCGATGGTGACGGCCTTCGGGACCTGGTGACGGCCTCCGGTGGCGACCAGCAGCTCTCGTGGTATGGCAACATGGGCTTCTCCACCGGCATCGCCGCGACAGTCGGTCCAACGTTGGCCGTGTACCCGAATCCCATGAGCGAAGCCGCGCGGATCTTGTTCGCTGGACCTGTGCCCGCGGATGTACGCGTCGATGTGTTGGACGCGAGTGGCCGCGCGCTGCGCTCCATCCGAGGATACGGCTCGCGCGAGGTGCTCATCGAACGTGGGCATCTGGAGAGCGGACTGTACGTCTTGCGGGTGATGCGCGGGGGCGAACAAGTCGGCTCGGCGCGCATCGTTATGGATTGACTTCATGAGAACCCCGCTGCTGCTGACCTGTCTTGCCGCCGCCCGGTTGGGCTTGGCCCAGCTCGGTCCAGAACACCGCTTCGGATATCCCATGAACGAGAACGGGACCGTTGCGATCCACGACATGGACGCGGATGGCGACGGTGATGTCGTCCTGAGGTCGGGTGGCCGCCTTTGGCTCTATGAACAAGAAGCGCCGGGAACGTTCACCGTGACCGCGGACCGCGGCCCCGTGGGCGACGTGCAGGTCTTCCGGTCAGCGGATGTGAACGGGGACGGCATCGATGATCTCGTTTACCTGGACCGCAGTGCGGACAAGATCTCTTACATACCCATTATCGGGGGCAGCCCGGGCGCGATCGTAGACCTGGTCACGACGCCCGACCTGCATGATCTCCGGACCGGGGATATCGACGGTGATGGAGACCATGACCTCGTGGCGAGTACCTCGGGCACACCCGCCAGCCTCCGATGGTGGGCGAACGACGGCACCGGGTATTCTGGTGCATCCATCACGCTTGTCGCGGATATCGGTCTTCCGCTGGAAGACTACAACACCTTCGTCCTGGCCGACCTCGATGACGACGTGGACCTGGACCTGCTGACACGGATCGGGACGGATGAAATGTACCTCGCCCTCTTGCGCAACGACGGCGGCGGGAGCTTCACCACGACGTTCCTGCCATCCGATCTCGACGTGGAAGAGATAGTGGTCGCTGATTTGGATGATGATGCGTATCAGGACCTGGTCGTCACCGTCCCATCCGCAGACAATACATCGATCATCGGTCTTTTGAATGATGGGGCCGGAGGCTTCAGCGGTGATGACCAGGTGCCCATCCATCCGGCTACGGGTTTCGCGAACCAATTGAATGCCATGGATGCCGACGGCGACGGTGACTGCGACGCGATCTTCCGTTGGGCACAAACCTCCGGGCCCACGGCCGATCGCCGGATCCTTGGCGCGCGCAATGAAGGTGGTGGCTCGTTCACGTCCCACAGCTTTTGCCACGAGTTCCAATCGAGCTATTTCTGGTTGACCCAAGCTCTGGGCTCGCTCGATGGGGATGCACTTGTGGATGTGGTCGGGGATCTGGAGGATGAACTGGCCGTGGGGTTCAACGGTGACGGTGCCATCATCCGGTTGAACGGAACTCACCAGCCGGAACGCGTGGTCGCCGGCCAATTCCTTGGCGACAATCGGCCTGACGTGCTCCTCATGGGCGCATGGGACATGAGCTATCACTCTTCCCGCCCCCTGCGACTCAGCCTGCATGAGAACGTGGATGACGGAGCGGTCCGAACACAGCCATCAAGCGGCTGGCGTCCTTCCTATTATTGGAGTATCTACAGTCCACCGGGGGTCGCGGATGCTCACCCGTCCGACCTGGACGGCGATGGGGACCTAGACCTTCTGGCGCTCTATGGCGGCTCAAGCTCGCAATGGGGGCGGTGGATGGTGATGCTCAATGAAGACGGGTCGCTGGACTCGACATCCTCCGTTGGCAATTCGATAAACGGCCCCTGGCCCGATCAATTCACACCGCATCTGGGCGATATCGATCAGGACGGCGATCCCGATCTGATCACGCATACCATGTATGGCATCGGCACCAGCTTGAACAATGGTGATGGCTCGTTCGCTCCTCCGGTCGTCCATAGCGTACCCACCTACTGGAACTTCAGCTCCTTGACCTCGGGTGATATGGATGGCGACGGTGCGCTGGAGTACGTGTGGGTTGTTGCGGATTCCATTTTACAGGCGGACTTCGATGGTATCGGCTCCCCGACGACGCCGATGTTCAGCGGTATCGCCCCGTTCGTTGGTACTCAGTTCGGGGATTTTCCGTTCCGTGCGATCGACCTGAACGCCGATGGCATGGACGACCTCGTGCTGATGAGCGAAGACGCGGTCGCCTTCATGTACAGTGATGGCATCGGTGGTTTCCAGAGCTCGGCGATCCTGCCATACGATGGGCAGTTCGATAACAGGGGCCCTCACAACGCGTTCGGCGACATGGACGGCAACGGGTATCCGGACATGCTCGCAATGCTGAACGATGGTACGGTCCTGTACTGGAGCAATTCCGGAACGAACATAAATGGTCCCGAGATCGTAATCGAAGGATCAGCGCATTCCGGTCGCAGTGATCTCGATCTGGCGGACATGGACGGCGATGGCGATCTGGACGTGCTTACCTGCACTTCGCCACCGTTCGCCGGCCCTGGTCAGAGCGCCGCCGCATGGCTGGAGAACACCGGGGACCTACCGACCACCACGGATGTGGCACCTCCTACGAGACCATTGGTGCTGTACCCGAACCCGATGCGGGACGAAGCGCGACTCGTCCTGGCAACGCCTATCGGTAGCGACACACGTATCGAACTCATCGATGCCAGTGGCCGTATGCTGCGCGCCCAGAACGGCACCGGCTCGCGCGAAGTGCTCATCGGACGTGGGCATCTGAAAAGCGGGATGTACGTCTTGCGGGTGATGCGCGGAAGCGGGCACATCGGCTCTGCGCGCATCGTGATCCACTGAAGTCATGCGCACATCACTGTTCGCAGCCTTGGTCGTGTTCGGGTTTAATGGCTATTCCCAACTGGGGCCGGAACACCGGTTCCTGTATCCCGGCGATGCAACCGCGCTGCTCATCGCCGATGTGGACATGGATAGCGACGGGGACGTGGTGCGCGCAGGCACGGACGGGCTGGTGGTCCAAGCCCAGGTAAGCCCTGGCATATTCCGTACGCTGTACGTTCTGGGCCAGCCGGGGCATGTGGATCGACTGGTCTCCACCGATATCGATGGCGACGGTATCAATGATATCCTGCTGAACAGGCGTGAGGGTGACGCCATCGCATGGGTACGCGTGTTGGGCGACGGCGCTTTCGATCCGGTGCAGGACCTCGTAACAGGGATCGATGAGGTGTTCGATGTCCGTGCAGTGGACCTCAATGGCGATGGAGACCTCGACCTGTTGTACGCAAGCGATACGATCGCGGTGAGCATCGCATGGAGAGCGAATACCGGCGGTGGTTCATACGGCCTTCAGCAGTCCATCGCGGCCGGCCAAGGCGAGCCCGTTCCCGCCGGGACCAACCGCTTTTCCGTCGGGGACATCGACCAGGACGGCGACCCCGACCTTGTGACGATCGAGCCTCTCGGCTGGTCGGAGAACGATGGTTCCGGTTCGTTCACCTGGCATGGCCTAGCGGAAGAGGACGAGAGTTTTGACGCCTGTCTAGCAGACTTCACCGGGGATGGCCTGCCCGATCTGATCTTGAGCCAGCTCCAGGGTCTCTACCTGTGCGTGAACGAAGGCAACGGCCTCTTCTCCGCCCAAAGCCAGTTGTTCCTGCAGTACCCGACCGAAGCCCGGATCCTCACTCCGGCGGACGTGGAAGGCGATGGGGACATCGATCTGCTTTTCCGATCGGGCGGTGACATCGCACACCAGAACATCGTATACGTAGCGACCAACAACGGGACCGGTGTGCTGCAGGATCTGTGGAACGGTCTGAACGCTGACTATCCCCTGCCCTTCACGTTCGGCGACCTCGGTGGTAGTGCGATCATCGACCTGGCTGGCCTGGCGAACCGATCGGTGGACGCCGTGTTCGACCTGGGTCCAGAAACGCTACGCCTCAATTCGATCGCACCGCGGACATTGACGCCGTTCGACCTCGACAACGATGGTGAGATGGACGTTGCCGTGAGCCAGCATACGCTCTGGAGCATCTTGTGGGAGGACATCCGACCTTGGGGCCTTGCGTTCCACGCCAACGGAGGGGGTGGCACCATGCTCGAGAGCCCGACCAGACCGTCTCCACAAACGTTCTCCACCCTTCGTACGGTCGCGGCGGACGTGGACGGGGATGGGGACCAGGACCTGGCGGCGCTATGCAACGATCCGCTGGTGGGTTCTATCCGGAATTGGATCCTTCTGCGCAACAATGCGGGGGTGATGGACTCCGTCGGCGTCATCAGCGTCGACA
>JAGODO010000119.1 GCA_017998165.1 Flavobacteriales bacterium
CACCTACGCCTATTCCATCTCGACGGATGATGCCGTGTACAATTGGGGCGGCACCGGTGCGACGGGCTTCACTTATCATGTGCCTTGGACTTCGGACCCGGTGGTCAGTAACATCAACATCACCGCGTTCGACAACGTTTCCCTCTGCCAAGCATTGGGCGCGTGGACCGGTTCGCTTCAGCGGCCGCAGATGGACCTGCAGTATTCCCTCACGCTCGATTGCAACACGGGTCTGCGCACGCTGCGGTGGACCAACGCGAACATCGCTTGCGGTAGCGCGGGGGCCCATACGTATACGCTGAACACCTCCACCGGTACGGTGGCCAGCGCCTTCACGCAAGAGAGCGCCAGCGTGTGGCGATACAATACCGCGCTATCGGCCGGCAGCTACAACTTCGGCATCGATGCGACGCCTTCCACTTACGCGGGTTACAACTGCAGCGGCACTCTGCAGTGCTGGGCACTGAGTACCACCGGGCTGGTCCCGCTGAACGCACCGTCGGTGACCTCAGGTGATTGCGGCGTGAATTTCTACCTGAAGGCCTTCTTGGACGGGGCTTATACCAGCGGCACATTGATGAGCGATGCGCTGCGCGCGGCCAACCTGCTGCCCACCACACAACCCTATACCGGTCTTGGTTATGTCTATACCGGTTCGCCCACCGGTCTCACGATCGCCCCGTCCTTGCTCACCGTTACCGGGGCCAACGCCATCGTGGATTGGGTGGTGGTGGAGTTGCGCAACTCCGCCACGCCCGCAACGGTGCTCGCTTCCCGACCCGCGTTGGTGCAGCGCGACGGGGACATCATCAGCACCGATGGTGACGCGTATTTGAATTTCCCGGTGACGACAGGCAGCTACCATGTGGCCCTGCGCCATCGCAACCACTTGGGTGTGATGACCGGAAGTCCCGTGGCCTTGACCGTGGACCCGGCCAACACCACCATCGACTTCCGGAGCCAGAGCTTCGCCGCGTATGGAAGCACCCCGCGAGTACTGAAGAGCGCGAACTTCTGCTTGTGGGCCGGGGATGCTACGGGCAACGGCATGCTGAAGTACACCGGCACCGGCAACGACCGGGATCCGATCCTGATCGCCGTGGGCAGCACGACGCCCAATAACGTGCTCGCCAACCAGTACAGCCGCTTGGATACCAACATGGATGGATCGGTGAAGTACACGGGTTCCGGGAACGACCGGGATATCATCCTCACCAACGTGGGCAGCACCACGCCCAACAATACACGGACGCAGCAATTGCCCTGAAGGTCTTTCGTAGAGCACCGATCGCGACCCCCTGACCAAGAGCGATCCCGACGATCGTGCGGATGTCTCCGATGCGTTTCCTGAAATAGTCCTTCAACCTTGTGCCGGCACACGGGCCTTCACCGATGCAACGGCCGCCGACAACCGCGTATCATGCCGGCCTTGGATGATCGTGTACGGTTTCCCCAGGTATTGAAGCATGCGTTCGTACACCAGGAAGAGCCGGTCACGGTCCTGCGGATCCTCGCGCAAGGGGTCCGGCTCCCACGGAACATCAGGTCGGCATAGCAGCCAATGATCGTAAGGCCTCCGCTGGGACAGGGCGACGATGCGCGGATCGCAGGTGCCGAACTTCTCCTCGCTCCAGATCCGGATCGTGATCATGTCCGTATCGCAGAAGAGCAAGGGTGGTGACCCTTCGGACGCGGCATCCTCCTCCGCACACTGGCCTTCCGCGATGGCGGGCAGATCGTCACGCGTGTAGCGCCCATCGCGTTCACCGAGATAGGCGCGGGCGAACTCCGGCACCCACGGCGCCGTGAAATTAGCGGACAAGACCCCGCAAAGAGTGGTCTTTCCGCTGCTCTCGGGTCCAACGATGGCGATCTTCAGCATCACGGACAAAGTAACTTTCCGTCACCGCACAGGCAGCGGGGAGAAGTACTGCCCCTGTCTCCTGCACACAACAACAAGGACCGACCATGGAACGAATACTACTCGGTATCCCCGCACTGGCCATGAGCCTGATGGGGAATGCGCAACTGGCTCCAACGACGGACGCCCCATTGTACCGGCATCTGCTCGAGGTCAATAAGGAATGGAGCGTCATGGACCCGGCACCGGTGAACGGTGACCGCGTGGTCCATTTCAGCAACGAAGCGGAACGGATCGCCATGCACCTTCACCTCGTTGCGGCATATGAGCGCGCGCATGCGCCCGAAGGGCTGTCCGCATCCGTCCTCGCGAACCGGACCTCGTTGCTCGATAAGCTCGACAGCTATGCTGACCGGGGCCGCTTCCCCCAGAACCACGTGCTGCCCGTGCGCAACCCCGTCTTCATCGATCCACATGGTACCGCATGTGCAGTAGGTCAGCTCATGGTCGAGAGCGGACATGTGGAACTCGCCCAGCGGATCCATCGCGAGATGAACCTGGCCTACGTGCATGACATGCGGCGTGCTGACGTTTTCTCCTGGGCAGGTGAGCACGGCTTCTCCGAGGATGAACTGGCCTGGATCCAACCGGGCTATCCGCCCAACATCCCATGGTACGGCCTCGGCGGTGGAACGAATGGAAGGGTCGCGGAACTGTTGCGTCTGCAGAACGGCGACCTGATCATCGCCGGAGAGTTCTCTGTCGCGGGAGGTACGGTCACCTCGCAAGTGGCCCGCTGGAACGGATCGACCTATTCGGCTCTTGGGAACGGCGTGATCGGTCAGGTGACCTCGGCCATCGAGTTCGAGGGTGATATCTACCTCGGCGGCAGCTTTGGCCAGGGAAGCGCGGATCTGGCCCGTTGGACCGGCAGCTCCTGGGTGCTCAGTTCGGCTTTCTCGAGCAAAGTGCCCTACGTATCCGACCTGCACGTTCACAACGGCGTGCTCTACGCGGCGGGAGCCACCACGGGTTTCGCCGGTACTTCTTACGAGGTGAAGCGGCTGGTCGGCGGTGCTTGGGAAATGGTGGGGCAGCAACTGAACGGTGAGATCCGCGCGATGGAGAGCTTCGATGGTACAGTGGTCTGCGCCGGAGCGTTCACGGACATTTTCTTCGGGCAGGATACTGCGATCATGCACGTCGCAAGACTGGACGGGTCCACGTGGGAGGAAATGGGCAACGGATTGGACGGGACCGTTCGTGACCTGCTTCTCGTGGATGGCGCGCTGTTCGCTGCTGGTGATTGTGTTGGAGAGGTCGCCACCTATTTCGGTCTGGCCCGCATCGCGGCTGGAGCATCCTCCTGGACAGGGTTGATGCCGAACATCGCCAACTACTTCTATGCGCCCTTGGACGGCGTTGTGGGCATCAACGCCATGGTCCTCGATCCGGATGGCACGCGCATCCACTTGGGCGGAGATTTTTATGCGGGTGTCGGCCTGGTCTACGGCACAGGGCTCGCCACCTTCAACGGCAGCGCGGATGATGTGGCCGTGCTCGGGGAATTCATGGGACCCGTGAACGATCTGGAGTTGTTGGGGACGAGCGAGCTGGTCGCAGGCGGTTCCTCGGAATCGCTCACGAACATCGCCAGCACCGATCTGGCATTGGCCGTTCCGCGAGAGGAGGCGGCAGCCCACCTGGTCCTGTGGCCCAACCCTGCGGTCGACCGTATCCGCATCGATGGAGCCGGCCCGAAGCCGATGGACCTGCTCGAAATTCTGGACGCGACCGGCCGGGTGGTGCGGCGCTTGGCGAACGTTGCGCCGACGTACGCTTTGGACGTGAGCGACCTGCCCATCGGTGGCTACACCATGCGCATCACAGCGGACAACAAGGTGACCTCAGCGGCGTTCGTGAAACGCTAGCGCACGCTAAACGCGCGGTTGGTCAGCGACCGCGCGGAGCGCCCTGCTCCATCGCCACCAGCCCACGGCGCTCAACACGACGTAGGTGGCGAAGAGCAGGGCGTAGGCGTGCATGGGCGGATCGGCCGAGAGGAACATCGTGATCGCTACGCCATCAACGATGCACCAGTAGAGCCAGTTCTCGAGCAGCTTCTTCGCCATCATCCAGGTGGCCACCGCGCTGAATACGCCCACCCAGGCGTCCATCTTCGGGCTCTCACTCCAGTTGTAGCGCTCGAAAACCCACGCGACCGCTGCGGTGCAGACGAGCGCCGCAGCGAGCATGACGGCATGGAACCCGAGCGGCCTGCGTGTGATGGGGATCGACCGGTCATCACGCCCCCAGCTGAACCAACCGTAGAAGCCCATCACCACATAGAAGGCGTTGAGCACCACCTGGCCCTGGTAGTTGCGATGGTGGAAGTACACCATGAACATCAGTGACGAAACGACCGCGAACACCCAGCCGATCCTTTTCTCGAACGCGGCCAGAAAGGTGTAGGCTGCCCCCAGCAGGGCACTGCTCCATTCGAGGATCTCCCATGGACCCGGATAGCCGATGGTCATGCGGCGAAGATGCGCATGTTCACGTGCGCCGGTCGCTTGGATGATGAGCCTATCCATGGCCACATGGCCGCATGAGCACATGCTCACTCACCCACGCCGCAATGGCAGGGCTGGGAGAAGAAGATCTTCACACGCGGGAAAAGTTCGCTGATGTGCTCCATTTCCCGCTGATCGAACTGGATCACACGCAGGTCCATGAAGCGCAGGGCGGTCATGCCCTTCAGTTCCTCGGGGAATTCCTCAAGGTCGTTGCTCCAGAGATCCAGCGAGACCACTTCCGTCAGATCACCCATGCACGGGATCAGGCCGGTGATCTCGTTCTGATGAAGGTCGAGGCGCTTCAAGTGCGGCCACTCGCACACCACGGCGGGCATTTCCTGCAACTTGTTCTGCGGCGCGCGGAACTCCTGCATGTACTTGAGTTCGCCGAGCCATGCGGGCAGCACCCTCAACTTGTTCTTGCCGATGTCCAGCGCGTTCAGGTTCTTGAATTGCCGGATCTCTTCAGGAAGTTCCTTGTACTTCTTCTTCGTGAGTTGCAGACGATACACCAGGTCCGGCTCCTTCAACGCGCTGGCGATGCTGTAGAACTCCTTGGTGGAGTCCAGCGCGGTCTGGGAAAGCAGTTGGGCATGGGTGGCACCGCACCAAAGGCACAGACACAACAGGGGTAGCGAACGGAGAAGCGTTTTCATGCCAGGAGCAGTTGCGCGTTCTCGCGGTCCTTCAGGAGTTGTGACTTCAACGCGTCGAGGCCGGTGAATCGTACCTCCTCGCGCAATCGATGACGCAGCCGGACCGTGATCGGTTCGCCATACAGGTCCCGGTCGAGGTCGAAAATGTTCACCTCCACCGTGCGCTCGCCGGCCCCCTCGATGGTGGGGCGTACACCGATGTTCATCATCCCCTTGAAGGCGCCGTCGTTCAGTGTGACATGCACCGCATACACACCGTTCGCTGGCAGCAGTTTGAACGGGTCGATGCCGCCCACGTTGGCGGTTGGGAATCCGATCGTGCGTCCGCGCTGGTCCCCCTTCACCACGACACCGGTCAAGGAATACGTGTGCCCGAGCAGGTCAGCAGCGAGTCCGACATCGCCCTTCAACAGCGCCTCGCGCACCTTGGTACTGCTCACCTTCACATGGTCGATCTCCTGAGCGGGGATCTCCACCACGCTGAAATCATAGGCCTCCCCGAGTTGACGCAACAAGGTGATATCCCCTTCGCGGTTGCGGCCGAAGCGATGGTCGTAGCCGATGACCATGGCGTGTATGCGCAACTGGTCGACCAGCGTATCGCGGACGAAGTCCAGGGCGTGCATGCGGCTGAAGGTGCGGGAGAAGGGTACCACAACGAGATGATCGAGCCCGGCGGCTTCCAGGAGCTCGGTTTTTTCCTTCTGCGTGGTGAGCAGCTTCAGGTCATTGTCGTGCGGGTGAAGCACCATGCGCGGGTGCGGATAGAAGGTGAACAGCACGCTGTTCCCCTCTTCGCGCTGGGCGATCTCCTTCAGCCGGTGCAGGATGGTCTGATGGCCCAAATGAACCCCATCGAACGTGCCGGTGGTGAGGACGGGGCGATCGATGTCCTTGAAGGTGGAAAGATCGGTATGGACGTACATGACCTGTGGCCAAAGATGAGGACTGGGCATCAGGTCGGCCACCGATGGCCAGCGAGGCTTGCTACTTGGACGTTTTCCACACGAGACCAAAGCCGAGAGCACCCGGTAACGCTGGTCCGGACCGGTCTTGGGAGCGCAATTATCCACAGCCCTTATTGGTAACCCGGAAGCACCTACTTTCGCGGCCGCAAAACCGGGGGTGCAAGCTCCCATCATACCAGAGAACCCTCTCATGGCCAAGCACATCGGCAAGGTGGTCCAGGTGATCGGACCCGTGGTGGACGTCCGCTTCGAAGGCGGCAAGGACCTGCCCAACATCTACGACGCGCTGCACATCAAGCGCGCGGACGGCAGCGTACTGATCCTGGAGACCCAACAGCTGATCGGTGAAGACACGGTACGCGCCGTATCGATGGACAGCACCGACGGTCTTTCCCGCGGTGTGGACGTGGAAGGCATGGGCCAGCCTATCGCCATGCCGGTAGGCGACGCCATCAAGGGCCGCCTTTTCAACGTGGTGGGTGCGCCCATCGACGGCATGAAGGACATTTCCGGTGGCAAGACCATGGCCATCCACCGCGAGAGCCCGAAGTTCGAGGAGCTCACCACGAGCACCGAGATCCTCTTCACCGGCATCAAGGTCATCGACCTGATCGAACCGTACGCGAAAGGCGGAAAGATCGGCTTGTTCGGTGGCGCCGGCGTGGGCAAGACGGTGTTGATCCAGGAGTTGATCAACAACATCGCGAAAGGCTACAGCGGCTACAGCGTGTTCGCCGGAGTTGGCGAACGCACCCGCGAGGGGAATGACCTCCTGCGCGAGATGATCGGCGCGGGCATCGTGAAATACGGCGACGCCTTCGGCGAAAGCATGAAGAACGGCGGCTGGGACCTCAGCAAGGTGGACTATGAGAAGCTCGCCACGAGCCAGGCCACCTTCGTGTTCGGCCAGATGAACGAGCCTCCCGGAGCCCGTGCGCGCGTGGCCCTCAGCGGTCTCACCCTGGCGGAGTACTTCCGCGATGGCGACGAGCAGAGCGGCGGTCGTGACATCCTCTTCTTCGTTGACAACATCTTCCGCTTCACCCAAGCGGGTTCCGAAGTATCCGCGCTGCTGGGCCGTATGCCCAGCGCCGTGGGTTACCAGCCGACGCTGGCCACCGAGATGGGTGCCATGCAGGAGCGCATCACCTCCACGAAGCGTGGTTCGATCACTTCCGTACAGGCGGTGTACGTCCCTGCTGATGACTTGACCGATCCGGCCCCGGCCACCACGTTCGCTCACCTCGATGCCACCACGGTGTTGAGCCGGAAGATCGCCGAGCTCGGTATCTATCCATCCGTGGATCCGCTGGATTCCACCAGCCGTATCCTCACACCCGCCGTTGTGGGTGAAGAACACTACCGTTGCGCCCAGCGTGTGAAGGCCATCCTCCAACGCTACAAGGAGCTGCAGGACATCATCGCGATCCTCGGCATGGACGAGTTGAGCGAGGACGACAAGCTCAGCGTGTACCGCGCCCGCAAAGTGCAGCGCTTCCTCAGCCAGCCCTTCTTCGTGGCCGAGCAGTTCACCGGTCTGCCGGGTGTGATGGTGCCGATCGAAGAGACCATCAAAGGCTTCAACATGATCCTCGACGGCCAGATGGACGAATACCCCGAACAGGCGTTCAACCTGAAAGGCAGTATCGACGACGTGATCACCGCCGGCAAGAAGATGTTGGCGGAAGCGGCGAAGAACTGACGATATCCGGTTGTCGGTTCTCAGTTGTCAGTTGTCCGAGAGGACGTAACGGCAGCCTGACAACGGACAACGGACAACAGACAACGGATGAAACTCGAGATCCTCACCCCCGACAAGTCGCTCTACAAGGGCGAAGCGAAGCTCGTTTCCGTTCCCGGCGTGGACGGCAGCATGGGCTTCCTGGACAACCACGCACCATTGATCACCGTGCTGAAGGCGGGTGACGTGAAAGTCACGATGACCGACGGCAAGGTGGAGCTCTTCCCCGTGAAGGGCGGCGTGGTGGAGGTGATGAGGAACACCGTGCTCGTGCTCGCCGAATGATACTGACCATACCGATGGTTCTGGTGACGGAGTAAAACTCAGCCAACCGGGATCATGGACGACGGCCTCCGCAAGGGGGCCGTTCGTGTTCTTGGTCGATCCGTCACGCACCGCCCCAGCACGGACGCTTCGAGCGCATGGTCATTCGATTGTGGCCAAGATCAAGGATATTCGATGCCCGATCCACCAGCCATGGCCAGCCTGAACAGCTTCCCCGTCACATGCTCCAATTCGCCGAAACGAGGTCACAAGGTCTTTTCCGCGGCCTTGGCCACCTTGCTTTGCACAACAACAGGGGCGCAGGAACTGTTGAGCCACTTGTGGGTGACCAACGGCCCCGTGAACGCCGTGGCCATGGACCCCGACCTGGGTGTGCAATACCTCGGCGGCAGCTTCTCCTACATCGGACCGGACCTTCCCTTCGGCGCGGTGGTGGACCTTGCCACGGGAGAAGCGGATGCGGACTTCCTGTGTCCGGATGAGGACATTCTTGCCGTTGTCCCTGACGGCACTGGCGGCTGGTTCATCGGGGGCACCTTCACCAAGGTGAACGGCGTCACCCGCAACCGCATGGCGCGGCTCAACGCGGATGGCACGCTGCATCCCTTCAGCCCGAACTTCTCCAGCAACTTTACCGAAGTGAGGGCCATCGCTGTCAAAGGCGACACGGTCTTCGCGGGTGGTGAGTTCGATTTCGTGAACAGCCAGGTGCGTAGCAACGTGGTCGCCTTGAACGCGAGTACCGGGGCGACACTGGGCATGGATCCCGATGCGGATGATGCCGTGCTGGGTCTTGCCGTGGCCAATGGAAGGCTCTACATGGTCGGAGAGTTCAACCAGATGGGAACGAGCACGCGGAACCAATGTGCTGCGGTGGACCTCACAACCGGTGCGCTCACAACATGGAACCCGAATACGACCGGCACGGTCCGCACCGTCATTGCTGATGGGAGCAACGTGTATATCGCGGGTGATTTCCTCCAGGTGGGCGGGGTCACGCGCCGCTTCCTGGCCAAGGTGAACGGGACCTCGGGCACGTTGGACCCATGGGACCCGTTCCCTGTGGGCAACACGATCAGGGCTATCGCACTGGTTGGTGACACGATCTATGTGGCCGGGGATTTCAGCACCATCGGCGCGGAGTTCCGGGAGGACCTGGCAGCACTGGATGTGAACACCGGCCTGGCCACTTCTTGGGCCCCCGTTTGCGATGGCATCATCAACGCCATGGTGCATGCCGATGGCCGGATCCTTGTCGCTGGGGACTTCATGAGTGTGAACGGCATTTCCCGCCATCGCATCGGAGCGATCGATCCCATCAGCGCGGCCACCACAACATGGGATCCCAATTCCGACGGGGTCATCCTGGCGCTCGCCGAGCAAGCCGGGCAGGTCTATGCGGGAGGCACCTTCCCGAGCATCGGTGGAGAGGATCGCGACAATGTCGCGGCCGTGGACCTGCTCACGGGCCGGGCCACGGCGTGGGATCCTCGCACCAATGGCGAGGTGTTCGATCTCGTGGTCAACACTGGGAATGTGTATCTGGGTGGTGACTTCACGCAGGTGAGCGGCCAAGCGCGGCCACACCTTGCCGCAACGGACGCTTCCGGCCTGCTGCTCCCCTGGGCGCCACAGGTGAACGCACGCGTGCGCACCCTGGTGAAGGCCACCGGTACCCTTTACGCGGGAGGTGATTTCACGTTGGTTGAAGGCGAGGCACGGGAGCGCGTCGCCCGCTTCTCATTGGCGGATGGTGCCTTGCAAGCATGGGCACCAACGCTGGACAGTACGGTCCTCGCCATCGAACCTGTGGGCCCTGTGGTCTATCTCGGTGGTGAGTTCACGACCCTCAATGGCAGCACGCGCAGCCATATCGGTGCAGTGGATGCCACGACCGCGGCGACCACCGCATGGAATCCCGGGGCACCACGCGTGGTACGCGCGGTCTCGGCGGCGGCGGGCATGGTCTACATAGGAGGGGATTTCCAATCAGGACAAGGCAACGTGGGCGGGCAGCCCAGGAGCTATATCGCGGAGATCGATGCGGCCACGGGCATGGCCAC
>JAGODO010000120.1 GCA_017998165.1 Flavobacteriales bacterium
GTGTGGGGGTGGCCGGGGATTCGATCGAAGTGCGCAATGGCGACCTGTACGTGAACGGTCAACCCTCTCCCCTGCCCAAGATGGGCCAGTTCGCCTACGACCTGAAGATGAGCGGCACGTTGTCCAAAGAGCGGTTGAAGGATGACCTCGACGTGAACTACGATGAATACCAGTCCTGGTCCCAATACCACCGCGGAATGGCGCTCACGGCCGAAGGCGTGGACAAGATCAAGGCCTTCAAGAACGTCGCGGCGGTGGAACGGCGCATCAAACCGAAAGGGACCTACGGCGCGCTGGACTTCTGGCCCATTTTCCCGAACGACTCCGCCTATGATTGGACGGAGGACAACTTCGGTCCGCTGTGGGTGCCCAAAGCTGGGGCCACTCTGCTACTCGACCTGCACAACCTCCCCCTCTACCGCCGTGCGATACAAGCCTACGAAGGCAACACCCTGGAGGTGCGCGGTCAAGAGATCCTGATCAACGGGGTCAAAGCGGACAGCTACACCTTCCAGCAGGATTACTACTGGATGATGGGCGACAACCGGCATCGTTCACAGGATGCGCGTTTCTGGGGTTTTGTTCCCTTCGACCATGTGGTCGGCAAGGCGGTGATGGTCTGGCTGACCACGGACCCGGAGGACGGCGGCTTCCCGACCGGCATCCGTTGGAAGCGGGTGTTCTCCCTGGTGCGTTGATCTGTTGATGGTTGTCTGTTGTCCGGCTGCCGATGACAACCTCCGACCCTGGCGCTGGGCAACCGGCAACCGGCAACCGACAACATGCACCCGCCGGGCGGCTGCTTGAAAGCTGGCGCAAGCTGAATGACTGGCTGAAAGCGCTTCTCATCGCCTTTGTGGTGATCGGTTTGACGCAGGCCTTCGTGCTGCGTTGGGTAACGGTGCGCAGCACCAGCATGTACGCCACCCTATATCCGGGGGATCTGGTGGGTGTAGCGAAATGGCCCGTTTGGACAGGTTTCGAACGCGGCGATATCGTGGTATTCCGGAACCCCATGCAGGAGGATCGCACCATGGCCCGCAGACAACTGCTGATCAAACGGATCGCGGCGCTGCCGGGCGATGTGGTGGAGCTGCGCGACGGCGAACTGTTCGTGAATGACGTGGCCATCGGGCCCCCTCCGTTCGGAACGCGTAGTTGGCTGGTGCGGCTGGAACCGGGTACCGATGCCCGATCCATCCTGACCGAGCTGGGCCTTCCCGTCGGCTCCTCATCTACTGATGCCCGGCAATTGGAACTCCCCTTGAGCGAGGCGATGGCCCGTGAACTCCAGAACCGCCCAGGGGTCCTGACCGTGGAACGCATGCGGCCCGCTTCAGGCGCTGCGGGCCACATATTCCCCTATAGCCCCCGCTATGCGTGGAACGCCGATGACTATGGCCCGCTCACCGTTCCGCGCAAAGGCGACCGCCTCCGTGTGGACCTGCGCACCCTTCCCTTGTATGACCGGATCATCACGCGTTATGAAGGCAATGACCTGGAAGTAGCCAAGCACATTCTTTCGATCAACGGCGAAGAGACCAAGGAGTACCCCGTGAAGCAGGACTACTATTTCGTGCTGGGGGACAGCCGGCACTACAGCGAGGACAGCCGTTACTGGGGTTTCGTACCAGCGGACCACCTGACCGGCCGCGCCGCGTTCGTACTCTTGGGCAATGACGCGAACACGGGCGACATACGAAGTGATCGGTGGTTCATGGGACTACCTTAGGCACATGCGTTGGAGCCTTGTACTGCTCATCCTCTTGGGCGCCTGTACCTCGGATGACGGCGATCCGTGCTCGCGCTTCTACAAGCCCTACCCGAACCTGATCGGGCAGCGCCCTCGAACGGAAGCCAACGCTGCACTGCTGGACGCGATGGCCGCATACGACCGGGGGGATCTCGCCTCGGCAGCCACGGGTCTTTCAAGCGTGGTGGAGAAGAGCCCGGATGACCGACTGGCCCGTTTGTACCTGGCCAGTGCCTTGCTCGGTGCGGGCGAGCCCTACAAGGCGGAGATGCATCTGGACTTTCTCGAACGGGTACCCGGCGCCACCTTCAAAGACCAGACGGAGTGGTACAACACGCTCTGCTGGCTCTGTAGCGGCCAGAACGACCGCGCAGCACAGGAAGCCGCACGCATCGCAGCGTTACCCTCGCACACGTACAAGCAGGAGGCGGCCTCTCTTTCGGAAGTGCTCGCCGGGCGTTGACGATGGACACCCGAACGATCCACCGGTTGCGCGAACGGCTTGCACATCCCCTGCCGGGCCACGATGGTTTCCGCGAGGTGAGCGGTTACGACCGGCCGGATCTTGAGAGCATCAAGCGACAGGTGCCGCCACCGAAGGAAAGCGGCGTGCTGGCCCTGCTGTACCCGCATCAGGGGGAATTGCACACCATGCTGATGTTGCGCCCGGCGTATGACGGTGTACACAGCGGTCAGGTAGGATTTCCCGGGGGGCACCGGGAACCGGGTGATGCGGACATCATCGCCACCGCTCTGCGGGAGTTCGAAGAGGAAACCGGAGCAAGAACCGACGGTGTCGAGGTCCTGGGCACGATGACGCCGGTCTATATCCCACCAAGCAGGGCGTTGGTAACACCCGTGCTGGCCTACTCCGATCTTCTGGGTCCCTTGCGGCCCGATCCGCGGGAGGTGGCCGCGCTGATCCCGACCGCCATCACGCACCTGCTTCGTGACGATATCCTGAAACGGACGACCGTATATGTGAGCATTTTGAAACGCGAAATGGAAGTACCCTATTGGGATGTGGATGGCCATGTCGTCTGGGGGGCGACAGCGCTGATGATCGCCGAGATGCGGGATCTGCTGAAGTCCTAGTCGTGCGTGGTGGCACAGGTTCCAAGAAACTGGAACCCCGGCGTCCTTGCGGTCACCGGGGCCCACGTTCCTCGGGTGCCACTGCACCCGACCCACTATCGCTCAACCGATCGCCTCGGCCGTTTCGGGCCATTCAGCATCCGGTGCGTGCTCTTCTATCTGTGCGGGGGCCTGTTGCTCGACCTTCACCTCCTTCACCACCTCCTGCTGGGCGTACAGTTGTTCATCATCGGTCAGTTGGAGAAGCAAGGTCAGCGTCATTACAGGCCACATGGTGTTTTCCGTTTTGCGGGGCCAAGATTTCACGGATGCCGGGGTGGCTGTCAAGACGAAAGTTGATTTTTGTTCGACGAATGCTTGATTTTATCCGCTTGACAAGCGCCGCGTTTGTTCGTTGCCGTCCTGCGCAACTTCGCCGGACCATGAGAACGGGTTACCTCATCACCGCAGTGCTTGTGCCGGCCTTACTGTTTGCCCAAGTCCGCCAAGGACCTCGCTTGGGCTTGGCCGTGGCCACCCAGACAGCCGGACAGTTCTTGCAATGGCAGGGCCTGCCCAAGTTCGGACCGATCGTAGGCTGGAGTTGGGACATCCCATATACATACCAAGTCCACATTCTGGTAGAGCCGATGCTGATGAGTAAGGGCAGTTGGACCCGGAACAACCAATTGAACCAGAACACCTTCATCACTCAGCGCTACATTGACCTGCCCGTCTTAGCGAAGTTGGAACTGGACACCGCGCAAAACGGCACCTATCTGTCAGGCGGCGTTGTGTATGGCTACTGGATCTACTACAAACGGGTAGACAAGCAAGACGGCCAGGTCCTCTACGAGCAGGTCTATGATCTCAACCAGCCTAACGTGCGTCGTAGCCAATGGAGCGTTGCACTCGGGCTCGGACGTAACGGGAAGCGCATGGGATGGGAACTGCGTGCCCAAACGAGCGTGACGCCTTTCGACCGTCTGATCCGCTCGCAAAACCTGGTCTTCGGTCTGCATCTCACTTACCGTTTGCTCACCTACGAAGAACGCAAGGCGAAGCGCGATGCCAAGCGCGACCCGGAAGAAGAGAACACGGAATAGGGCGCCCATGGCGGCCGAACCCGGGAGGCTGTTTACTTTGGAACACCAACCTCCTTACCACGTGAAACGCCTCTTCCCGCTCTCTATCGCCATACTAATGACCGCGTCGGCGGCCGCTCAGGTCTCCATCGGCAACCGCATGGGGCTCAGCATCTCGCATCACGAGACCACCGACAGCAAGTTCATCGACCCCATCGGGGACGGTACCTCGCCCCTCACCGGGGCGAGCGTGGCCCTCATCGTCGAGTCGAAGATCAAACCCTTCATCGCCGCGCAGGTGGAATTGGGGTTGACGCAAAAGGGCCGGCAGATCTCCGAGCCCAACCTGAAGGACTACTACCGCATGCGGTTGAACTACGGAGAAGGGCAATTCCTGGCCAAAGGGATCGTGGGCAAGGGTCCGACCAAGCTGAATATCCTGGCGGGCATCTCCTTCGGGCGGGGACTCGTGGCCGCTGAGCTCGGGGAATTCACTGAAACGGACACCGTTACCGTTCGCGGCTTGGTCACGGGTACTGTGAACGACAGCACGATGACCTTTTTCCAGGACACGACGTTCACGCGGACCAGGACCTACGATGACCGGTACCTTCCCTTCGAGAAGGATCGAACGGGCGCATTGGCGCTCACGGAGTGGTCGCTCGTCGGAGGACTGGGCGTGAGCTTCGATCTGGGGCAGTCACGCCTTTTCGTGGAAGGGCGCTATGTGCATGGACTTACGACCATCCACAATGGGAAGTTGAACGAGCCCGATGTCTTCAACCGCTCCATTCTCATCCAGTTCGGCTATCTGGTCCAGTTGAACGACCCGAAGAAGAACGCACCGGCGAAACCGGATGCCCCACAGTACTGACCCACGTGTCGCCGGGAGTTATGATGCCGCAGGATGAGGTGGTCTGTTCCGAGCGCTCATTCCCTGATGGGATGCGGCTATCTGTTGGCGCTCGGCGGCCGGCAGGAGAAGGCTGAACCGGCCGCGCCGTTGGCTCCTGAGCGTTGAACGACACCCGATGACATTCACCACCGCCTCTTCTCCACGACGCACCGCGTTCGGAACGAACACGCTGCTCAAAGCGTACTTCGTCCTTTTCCTCACGGCCTGGCTCGCCACATTCGTCGGCACCACCAACCGGGCGAACTGGTTCACCGAGAACACGCTCACCGCGCTGCTGATAGGTGGGTTGTGCATCAGCTACCGCAAGTTCAGGTTCAGCGACCTCAGCTACACGCTCTTCTTCATCTACATCCTGCTGCACATCTATGGTGCCATGTACACCTATGCCGAGAATCCCTTCGGCTACTGGTTACAGGATGCGATGCACCTGGCGCGCAACCACTACGACCGTATCGTTCACTTCAGCTTCGGCTTCATGCTGGCGTACCCGATGCGCGATTACTTCAAGAACCACTTCCGGTGGCCGAACTGGGTGTGCTGGGTGCTGCCAGTGGAGATCACCATGAGCTTCAGTGCGGCCTATGAACTCATCGAATGGGCCGTGGCGGACGTATTCTTCCCGGCGGAAGGTGCGGCGTACCTGGGAAGCCAGGGGGACATCTGGGACGCACAGAAGGACATGGGGCTCGCCTTCAGCGGGGCGGTGCTCGCCATGTTGTTGTTCAGCACGGCGAAGCGCTTCGCACGGAGATGATCTGCTTACGGGGCAATCTGGTGGCTGCCGCCGTGTTGACGGTCGCGACATTGAGGAGCACGGCGCAGGCCACCAATGCCGCTGTTGTCCCGAAGAACGCATTGCACTTCGATTTCTGGCTCCTCGAGCGTCAGCTGGGCCTGAACTACGAACGGCTGATAGTGCACGGCGACAAGTGGCGCATTTCAATGCGCACAGGCATCTACCCTGGTCAGTGGCACGACTATCTGGACCGTTTCAATCCTGGGCTTTACATACCAATGGGCCCACAACTGGGCTTGGGCCGCCGTGCGCAGTTGGAACTTGGGGGCGGCGCAGCCTTGTACAGCAAGATGGGCTATGACGTGGCTATACGGGACTGGCAGCGGCAGAATACGATCCGGGGCTGGGCGTCCATCGGTGTGCGCGCCGGAGAGCCTAGCAGCCAGTTCTTCGCACGCGCCGCGCTGATGGTGGACTTCATACCCGAAGAACCGGCATACCGGATCACCGTCGGGTTCGGCATGCGGTTCTGACCAGAGACATACGTTCACCGGATGAAAAAGGCATGCTTGATCATCGGCGCTGCGGTCAGCTTGGCCGATGCCACATATGCTCAACGGGATAGCCTACCAGGACCTTTTCAAGCGGTCTACATGGAAGGCTTGGGACCTGGTGGATACGGATCGATCAACTACGAACGCATAGTTGCCAGCCTTCGGAATATCCAACTTCATATGCGGGCAGGCCTGGGGTCCGAACGATTCCTGGACCATACCCGGGCCTTCAATCCGGACTTGACCATGCCTATCGGCCTGCTGTTCACAAAGGGCAAGCGGTGGCAGGCCGATCTGGGTGGCGGAGGAACGATCACCAGTTTCGTGTACCCGGATGACCGCGACTTCCACCCCACTAGAAAACAGGCGGTACATGCTTGGCTCAGCGCCGGCGTGCGGTATGTCCCGGAATTCCGTGGCTGGATGCTTCGCGTGGCCTATACCCCGCTCATCGAGTTCGGACGGTGGCGGCATTGGGGAGGTCTTTCCCTAGGCTACACATTTTGATGATGAACCGTTTGGTCTGCCTGTCGCTACTGGCGTTGCTTCTTGGCTGCAAGAAGGACGACTTCGACATCCAGAACCTGAACGGCGGCAAGATCATCGCACAGGGACACGGTGGCATGGGCATTTACAGCACGTACCCACTGGACAGCCCGGCCGGGATCCTCTCCTGTCTGAACTCCGGCGCCGATGGGTCCGAGATGGATGTGCAGATGACCAGCGACAGTGTACTGGTGGCCTATCACCACGCCGACCTCAGCGATGCCACGGATATGAACGGACCCATGATCTCGCACACTTGGGCCGAAGTGCAACATGCGCGCTTCATAGGCGTCCCTTACACCGACCACCACATCGCGCGCTTGGATGAACTGTTCGCTTCGATCACCGACCCGCGCCAGTATATCTGCACCTTCGACATCAAGATCTATCCGAACGGCACAGGCGACGAACTCTTCATGGACCGCATGGCCAACGCGGTGATGCGCCTGCTGGACCGTTTCAACATCGCTGACCGCGTCCATCTCGAAAGCCAGCAGACCTACATGCTGGCCGCCCTCCAGGTTCGCCGCGCAGGGCTCAAGCTCTTCTACTACTCGCCCACCTTCGCTGAAGGCCTGGCCACCGCTCAACAGATGGACCTCTACGGTTTGACCATCGACGTGAACAAGATCACGGCCGAACAGATCGCGGAGGCGCACACGCACAACCTGTGGGTCGCGGTGTGGAACGTGCAGACCAAAGGAGAGAACCGCGATGCCATCGGGATGAACCCGGAGATCATCCAGAGCGACCGGATCGACCACTTGGTGGGTCTGCTGGATTGATCAAGATACTGGACAGATGATCAGGTTTTCGTCCTCACCTTTTCCCACGCCTTCACTTGCCAGATGATGTGTCCCGTGGCAAGATGGTTCCCTTTCACATCGTGCAATTCCACGCGCGCTGTGTAGAGCACCGCATCGCTGTTCTTCAGTGGTTCGATGACCTCCGCAATGATCTCATCCCCGCTTGGCGCGAACACCGCATGGGCATTGGCCTTCGCTTGGTAGTGATAGTCCATGTGCAGGCTCTTCATGATGAGCCGGTACTTCTTGGCGTCCAAGTGCTCCAACAAAGCCAGTCCCGAGCAATACTCGGCGGCCGTAGCGAGTGCACAGGCATGGATGCCCATGATGTGATTGCGATTGATACGCCAATATGGAATGAGGACCTTGATCCCGCCGTCCCGCAACGGTTCCACCCTGAAGCCGTGCGGCTGATTGAACGGGATCATCCATCGGAGGACGGCGTTAAGGGATAAGCGAGCGACCCTCGATGATCGGGCCTTTGCGACAAGCGAGCGCAGATCCATGTCTGGTCAATGAAACTTGGCTGTTTCCTGGTCAAATCGTTCAGCGAGTTCCAGGAACTCGTCGCTCCAACCGCTGAAGCTCACCTCCTGCAAAGGTCCGGTCACCATGAACAAACCTCTGAGTCCATCAACATCGGTGAATGTTCCGTTCTCAATACCCTGGATGAACTCGTCTACTTCCTTGTGTGCCTCAACCCGGTCCTCCCAAGTGGAATACGTGAAGTCATTTTCCGGCCTCATGAGCAGATCCTTGGCTTCGACCAGGATGCGGATCAAGGCCCCCTGATCTTCAACCGGTAGGTCGCGCCGGAACGGGTTGACCCGATCCATCACTTCAGAATACCCGCGATATCCGGCTTGAAGTACCGATCGCTCTTGAGCACTTTTCCATCCTCCCGGTAGATGGGCTGCCCATTCGCGTCCAACTTGCTCATATTGCTGCGTTGGATCTCCTCGAATACCTCGGCGATGCGGTGCTGCAGGCCGTGCTTCAGGATGGTGCCACAAAGGATGTAGAGCATATCCCCCAAGGCGTCGGCCACCTCGACGAGATCGCCCCTGTTCGCTGCTTCGAGGTACTCCTCGTTCTCCTCGCGCATGAGCGTGTACCGCAGCAGCGCGTCCTTTTCACCGATGTCCCCGACGGGCACGGACGCGTTCCCGATCCGGAAGGCGTCGTGGAAGTCACGGACGTGGTTGATCGTATCGTGCAAACTGAGGGTCTTGGCGGGGGTATCCATCTATGGACGCCATAGCTTTTGAGCGTCGGCGTTGCGGCCGAATGTACCGTCAACACTGCGAAAAACCACTTAACACTACTTAACTGGGAAACGGCTTCCGACCGGTATCGCTACTTCGACTTTTGCGTTCCACCTTCGCACCCCTCATCACAGTCCAGGCCCCCTTATGGAAACCCCCTCCCCCGCACCAATATCCGCCGGCACCGGCATCACCTCCGAGAGCATCCGGGCGCTGAACGACCGTATCCAGCAGGCCAGTTCGTTCGTGGACCTGATCGACCGCGAGATGGAGAAGAGCATCGTGGGCCAGAAGGACATGGTGCAGAAGCTCCTGGTGGCCCTGCTCGCTGACGGGCACATCCTGTTGGAGGGCATGCCGGGGTTGGCGAAAACGCTGGCCGTAAAGACGCTGGCCCAGGTGATCGACGTGGCGTTCAGCCGGATCCAGTTCACGCCGGACCTGCTGCCCGCCGACCTCATCGGGACGCTCGTGTACAGTCAACGCAGCGAGGAATTCAGCGTGAAGAAAGGCCCGCTGTTCAGCAACTTCATCCTGGCGGACGAGATCAACCGTGCACCGGCCAAGGTGCAGAGCGCGCTGCTCGAAGCGATGCAGGAGCGGCAAGTGACCATCGGCCCGACCACGTACAAATTGCCGGAGCCGTTCCTGGTGATGGCGACCATGAACCCCATCGAACAGGAAGGCACCTATCCCCTGCCGGAAGCACAAACGGACCGCTTCATGCTGAAGGTGGTCCTGGACTACCCCCGCAAGGAGGAGGAAAAGCTCATCATCCGCCAGAACACGCGCGCCGGTGCTGCCACGATCCCGCAGAAGGTGATCAGTCCGCAGGACATCGTGAGCGCGCGGCAGCTCGTGCGGGAGGTGTACATGGACGAGAAGATCGAGCACTACATCGTTGACATCGTTTACGCTACGCGCAAGCCGGACCTTTACAAGCTCGGCGACCTCACGAGTCTGATCTCCTTTGGCGGCAGCCCGCGGGCCAGCATCAACATGGCGCTCGCGGCCAAAGCGTTCGCGTTCACCAAGCGCCGCGGGTACGTGATCCCCGAGGATGTTCGTGCCGTCTGTCCGGACATCCTGCGCCATCGCATCGGCCTCACCTATGAAGCGGAGGCGGAGAACATCAGCGTGAAAGAGATCATCGACAAGGTCCTGAATACGATCGAGGTTCCTTGATGAGAGCCGGCAGTGGCAGCAGCAGTTGGCAGGTCGAAGCTGCGACTGCCACCGCCACTGGCTACTGCCACTGACATGAGCACCCAACAGCACACCAAGGACCTCATCAAGAAGGTGCGGCGCATCGAGCTGAAGACACGCGGCTTGAGCAACCACATCTTCAGCGGTGAGTACCACAGCGCCTTCAAAGGGCGTGGCATGGCCTTCAGTGAGGTGCGCGAGTA
>JAGODO010000401.1 GCA_017998165.1 Flavobacteriales bacterium
GCCCGGGATAGACCATCATGTGGCCCGTGGGTTTCGGGATGCCCGGCTGGTTCCACGGCAACCACTCGTTGTAGTCGTGGCCACGGACCCAGCTCATGGCGGCCTCGATCACCAGGAAGTGGTCGTCCTGAGCGAAGTAGCCCTCGCTGAGCACCGCCGCCACCAAGCGCGGCACCGCCGCGATGAACGTCAGCCACGCCAGCGGGTGGCGTTGCATCGAGGCGGCCAGGCGGGGAAGCATCCGATCGTGCGGCAAAGTAGTTCCCGCCCGCTCCACGGCTTGTCCGGCGCGACCGGTCAAGGCCGCGCTGGAGCCAGCTGGCTTGGGAATGGATCCGCTACTTTCGATCCCCTTTTTCGGCGGAAGTGCGCGTGCGTCGGTCGGTCATCGCTTGTTGTGTCTGGGCCATTGGCTTGGCATCTTCCGCGCAAACCCCGGTGGTGCTCCTGACGGATGCCCCGGACCTCGCGTCCAGTGTAGCGCAGCTCGATCTGATCCGTGCGCGAGGCATGGACGTGCGGGTGATCGCCGCGCCCGGGGCCTTCATCGGTACGGTCGGCGACTGGAGCCATTCGGCCCATCCGCTGTTCCCTTTTGGTTCTGTCCGCTTTGCCGGTGGAAGCCCTGACCATGATGAATTGCCCGATGGACAGCGCCTGGCGGTGGACTATCTGGAGGCTCTGGCGGCAGGTCGCTTGGAGCCGCCAAGCGCCCGTGGGCCCATGGACTGGAGCGCACATCCGGAAGACCAACTGTCCCGGCATGACCATGAAGGATCCGCGCACGATGAGGGCGAGCGCGACGCGGCCACCGCTCCGGATTGGACCTGTTCTCGGACCTACAACAGCGAGTACATGGCCGGCAGTGTGTGCGTCAGCGCCTTCTTCGTGGAGAGCAATGGCCTGGTTGACGCCAACGCCTACACCTGGTCCGCTGCCGCCATTGCGGAGGTGAAACTCCAACTCATCGACGCATGGAGCATCTGGAGCTATACGGCTTCCCTCTACGGGAACACCGTCACTGCGGTGATGGACTACTATGATCAGTCCAGCAGCATTCCGGGCCAGCCCTATGAACCCGTTACCCGACCGAGCACACAGGACAACCTGTGGATCGGGGCCATCATGCAGAACGCCGGGTTCACGGGCAGCGACCACTACGCGCAGTGCGATGCGTTCAATGCGGCGCGAAGGGCGGCACTCTCCACGGATCGCGCGTATTGTGCCTTCATCGCGTACAATCCCCCGGCGCAATCCGCCCCGACGCAGTTCACCAACGGGCGAACGGCCTACGCTTATCTGGGCGGTCCCTACACGCAATTCCTGTACAAGACCAACGGTTGGGGGACCGACCAGCTCAACCGCGTTTTCGGGCACGAGACCGCGCACATCTTCCATGCCTTCGATGAGTATGCGGCCAGCGGCACGGCCAATTGCTCGCGCTGGTTCAATGGGAGGCAGAACAGCAATTTCCAGGGTTCCTCCTGCAACGGTAACGGCGCGTGCGTGATGGTGAACAACACGTTCACCGGGTCGGGTGCCACGCGCCAATGGGACCTCTGCCCGCATACGCCTTATCACCTGGGTTGGTCAGGAAGGCTGGTGCCACCAACGCTCGTGCAGCCGATCAACGATGGGGTAGTGACCGGTCAACCGGTGAAGCTCAAGTGGAACCGCAACGGCGCGCCCTCCAGCGCGTACGGCTATTTGAAAGTCTTCAACCGGGCCAGCGGCGATGTCGTCCATTGCGGATTCGTCGGGCAGCAGGACTCAACAACGTTGAGCTTGGTGAACGGCATGTACGATTGGACCATCAGCCAGGGCAACACGAACGACGGGAACGGCTATGCGGGCGTGATCAGTTCCATCGGACAATTCACCGTGAACTCGCCCTTGGACGCGTCCTTCACTTTCGCTCCGGCGACCATGTGCGCGGGGTCTTCGGTCACGTTCACCAACACGAGTACCGGAGCGCCGAACAGCTGGACCTGGAGCTTTCCGGGTGGACAGCCTTCGTCGCATACAGGCGTGGCACCACCGCCCATCGTATATCCATTGCCCGGCTATTATTCCGTTTCGCTCACAGTGAATGACGGTGTCGCTTCCCAGACCACTACGGTGAACAATGCCATCACCGTTACCGGTGGTGCTGCGCTTCCGTTCCAGCAGGACCTCAACGGAGGCAACTTCCCCCCAACGGGGTGGACAACGACCGGTGGGCAGGGGCAGGGGCAAGGGCTCGTATGGACCGCGGACGCCGTGGCGGGCTGCGATGCCCAGACCGTGGCCTACGTGAATGGGTATGCCTTCCAGGGCCAGGCCGGTGGGCCGCAGCTCGGTACACCCCGTATCGATCTGACCACCGCGACGCTGCCGTACCTGAAATTCAGCTACAGCTACGCCCAGGAGACCTCTACGAACACGGAAACGTTCCAGGTGTATGGCCATGATTGCGGCTATGGGATCTACAGCACGTTCTTCAACAAGACGGGATCCGCGCTGGCTACCAACGGAGGTGGCTATGTGGCCGGGCAGCCTTGGGTCCCATCGGATTGCTCCCATTGGCGTGACGTGGTCCTGCCGGTCGATCCGCTGAGCGGACGCATCGGCCAGTTCTGGTTCTATGTCTTCAGCAATGGCGGGCAGAACCTGTTCCTCGACAGGATCAGCGTGTTCAACGGTGTGCGCCTGCCAGTGCGGGTGCTCCTCCAGGGGCCCTGGGATGCGGGCAGCCAGTTGATGAGCGACAACCTGC
>JAGODO010000402.1 GCA_017998165.1 Flavobacteriales bacterium
GCCGTATCCCGTGGAACGCACGGCCCTGCTCTACTGCCCCCTGGTGGCCTTGTGCGCTGCCCATGGTCTTGCGGAATGCTCCTGGCGATGGACGCGTGTCCCGGCGTTACTGACCGGATCGGCCTTCGTGCTCCACTTCGCGACCACGGTGAATTTCGACAGCACCTACTCGTGGAGGTTCGATAGTGGAAGCCGCGAGGTCGTGGACCTGGTGCGCGAGCGCTACCCGGGTCGGGTGAGGCTGGGCATCTGTTATGAATACGCGCCCGCTATCTGGCACTACCGGGGGATCCATCACTATGATGATCTGATGGTGACCAACCTGAGCGAATGCTGGGAGTATTGTGTCGGGCTCGAAGAACTCGACCCGCGGTACTACGGCCAGCGCTGTAAACGTAGCGGCATGGATGGCGACGCCGTGCGGGAATTCCTTCGGCCGGGAGAATTCGACCTGTATTACCTGGACCTCTTTTTCCTGGAAGCGATGGACCGATCAGGCGTCCGGTACGAAGTGCTCCTGCGCCATGATCGGTCCCGCTCGGCGCTCGTCCGTTTGACCGGTCCCGTCCTGGTTCAGCGGACACCGCTACCGCTGGCCATCACTTCGGAAGGGCGGACGAACACGAGCCTTCCGACGGCATCCTCGGCCATCAACACCATTCCCTGACTCTCCACGCCCCGCATCTTCCGCGGTTCGAGGTTGGCCACGAGCACCACCTGCTGACCGCTTACTTGTTCCGGCGTGAAGTGCTGTGCGATACCGCTGATCACCGTGCGCGGTGCGGCTTCGCCGATGTCGATCGAGAGCTTGAGCAGCTTGTCCGCTTTCTCCACCTTCTCCGCGGAAACGATGGTGCCCACGCGCAGATCGAGTTTCGCGAAGTCATCGAATGTGATGTTCGGTTTTGCCGATGCCCCGGTGACGGTTGCCGGTTGTCGGTTGTCCGGCTGTGTGGTAGGAGCTGGCGAAGGCTGCATGGCATGAAGGCGTTCGACCTCGCCAGCGATGGCGGCATCGTCGATACGCGTGAAGAGATGCTCTGGTTTGCCGAGCGATGTGCCGGGCTTGATGAGGTCAGCGCGGAGGGCATCATCCCAATTCAGCTCGCCAAGGCCGAGCATGCCGCGCAGCTTCTTGGCCGTGAAAGGCAGGAAGGGGTCGAGCAGGACGCTCAGCCCACCAGCGATGCGCAGGCTGTTGAAGAGGATCGTGCGCACGCGTGCCGGGTCGGTCTTCTCCAGCTTCCAGGGCTCGCTGTCCGAGAGGTACTTGTTGCCCAACCGGGCTATTTGCATGGCGCTGGCCAATGCATCACGGAAGCGGAAGCGGTCCACTTCCTCCGCGACTTTCGCAGGAAGGGCGTTCAGCTCCGCCCAGAACACGACATCCTGCTCTATTCCGCCCGAAGGCTCGGGCACTTTGCCATCGTAGTACTTGTGGCAGAGCACGAACACGCGCTGCACGAAGTTCCCGATGATGGCGACCAGCTCGTTGTTGTTCTTGTCCTGGAAGTCCTTCCACGTGAACTCACTGTCCTTGAACTCCGGCAGAATGGACGCGATGGCATAGCGCAACTCATCCTGCCTGTTCGGCCAGCGCTCGATGTACTCGTGCAACCACACGGCCCAGTTGCGGCTCGTGCTCAACTTCTGTCCTTCGAGGTTGAGGAATTCGTTCGCTGGAACGTTCTGCGGCAGCTGATACCCGCCGTGCAGCTTCAGCAGGATCGGGAAGATGATGCAATGGAAGACGATGTTGTCCTTGCCGATGAAGTGCAACAGGCGCGTGTCGTCGGCCTTCCACCATTTCTCCCAATCGGTGTTGTGGTCCTTGGCCCATTGGCGCGTGGCCGTGATGTATCCGATCGGTGCATCGAGCCACACATAGAGAACCTTGCCTTTTGCACCTGGCAAGGGCACGGGAACGCCCCAGTCCAGGTCACGCGTCATCGCACGTGGGCGAAGACCTTCCTTCAGCCAACTGTTGCACTGGCCAAGCACTTGCGGTTTCCACTCTCCGGCATCGTGTTGCTGAGCGCCGTCGAGCATCCCCGTATTGATCCACTCCGCCACCCATTGCTGGCTGCGCTCCATGGGCAGGTACCAGTGCTTTGTGGGCCGCAGTACCGGCTTGCTTCCGCTGAGCGTGCTACGCGGGTCTTTGAGGTCCTTGGGCGAAAGCGCGCTGCCGCACTTCTCGCATTGGTCGCCGTAGGCATCGGGATTGCCGCACACCGGGCACGTGCCTTTGATGTAGCGATCGGCGAGGAATTGCTTGGCCTCCTCGTCATAGTACTGCTGCTCTTCCTGCTCGGTGAATGCGCCGTTCTTATGCAGGGTGAGGAAGAAGTCCTGGCTCGTCTCCCGATGCAGCGGTGCGCTGGTCCGGTGGTAGATATCGAAGTGGATACCGAAGTCCACGAAGGCCTTGCCCATCATCGCGTGGTACTTGTCCACGACGGCCTGGGGCGTGGTGCCGTCCTTGATCGCCCGCATGGTGATGGCCGCACCGTGCTCATCGCTGCCGCAGATGAACAGCACCTCCTTGCCGCGTGCGCGCAGGCAACGCACATAGATGTCGGACGGCAGGTAGGCCCCGGCGATGTGCCCGATGTGCAACGGACCGTTCGCGTAGGGCAGCGCGGCGGTGACGGTGGTTCGCTTGATCTCCTTCACGATGTCGAGAACTCGCGTGATGCGCGCGAGCAGCGCGCAAGATAGCCGCACACCTTCGCAC